>JAFGQS010000098.1 GCA_016935565.1 Deltaproteobacteria bacterium | reverse complement strand
TCCAGGCCCGCCCTGTCGCGACTGAAACGGTTATTGAACGGGCGAACAGATGGAATCTTTGAATTTAGACCGCAATTTACCCTTATGGTGATCGGTCCGGGCCAGGGGGTCAAGGATTCAAGGTTTTCTTTTCCAAAGACTTTATAAGCGCTTTTAGCATTCTTTCGATTTCCGATATGCTTTTTTTGAGTGTACCCTTTTCACCTTTTTCAATGAAATCTAAATCCCCTGCTAATAATATTTGTGTTTCCAATTCGCAGACAGAACCATATGATATGTAAAGCATCCTGATGTAATCCAAGGTTGTCTTTCTTCCATACCCTTCTGTTTACCCTGTTAAATAAAATCTCATTTCATAAAATCAGATTTTAATGCGAAGCATTATTTAACAGGGCAGGTATTTGAAGGAATAGATACAACAGATCTTCTTATCTGTGAAGTGAGACCGTATCGTTCTTCCTTTGGAAATTTTGCGGTTATTCTGTATATCTCTAAACAGAGTTCATATGCCTTTTGCCAGACTTTCAATTCTTTGTAATTCTTCAGCATTTCACTTGACCCCCTGAATCCTTGACCCCTTGTATCCTCTGGAAGAAATCATAACTGTTAAATTTGATAAATTGCCTTAATCAATTATATTGCATTTAAAAGTTCACCGTTGTTTTAATACTGAAATAGAATTGCCACTTTTCATTGTTATCGTCGTCATCATTCCTTCGATTCCGGTCTTCCCTGTCGAATGCATAGGCAACACCGATTCCCGGTGATATCGGCAAAAATCGAAAGAGGGTTGTCGATACATTGAGTTCCAGTCCTGCGGCATTAATCCATTTGTTATCCTGCCCTTCAATATCCCCTCCCGTTGCCTTACCACCTTCGTAAAACACTTCACCGAAGAGCTGATGGATATAAAGAGGTGATGTCGTATTAATGTTCCTGTATCGCTGATAGATTGGAAAACGATAGGCAGCGCCGGCTTTTACCACTTCATCGCCGACCTGGTAGTTTGAACTGTAACCCCGTAGAAGAATGTTGCGGTCCAGCCCGGGGACCGGCGTCAATGAGGACATGTACCCACCGAGACCGAAAAGACCCTGGGCGGATTTGTCACCGCTACCGACCGCGTACGTACCCTCAAGTTTCAAAACATGATTTTCAGCCCACGGCAGTGTGATGTATTCATTCCAGTCTCCCCTCACACGAGTCCGGTTGATATCACTACCAAGGCTTTCATCAGACCACTGAACGGTCGCCGCAAGATATCGTCCGTCTTCGACTGAATGACTGCGACCAAAGGCAGTACCGTTAAAGAAATTTATCTGCGACCACAGTGAACATTCGGTCCCATCAAAGAGATTTCTGGTGACAAGGGTTTTCCCCCGGTATTCGTCGGCACTCTCATTGATGACCGATCGATCTGAAACTTCATACCCAAGGGTAAAATAGCTCTGCCAATCTACCCGCAAGAGAGGCAGTGAAACAGCAATACCCGCTGTGCGTACTTCCTCGTCGTAGTCATAGTACACGTTGTTTTCATCTCTGACCAGGTCGCTGTATCTCTCGGGTTCGGAAAGACCATAGAGTGTGAAGATAGGATATAAACCCGAATACTGATAAATCAAGGCACCGATCGGTGTTCCATATTCACTTTCCGCTCCGCCAACGAGGTACAGGTTCTGAAATTGGGTGGGATCCGAAAAATGGGCGGAAAAACCACCCATAACACCATCCTCGCTTGCCGTTAACCAGGGAGACCAGTAATCGAATCCGATAGTGCCGAATGAATTGTAACGTTTCAATTCCGTCGTTTTCGGAGCGGGCTCCTTCTCTATCGATTGTATTTTAGACCTGTTCGAAGCTAAGTTCTTCCAATCATCATCGATAGCGGGCACGGGAAAATCGAGGGGGTGAAGATCTTCATACGGCACTACGGAAAGATAGTAGCCGTATGAATCATAGCCTGTCACCGTCAGCAATTTTCCATCCGGTGAAAAGTCCGGGTTAAATATCCCCCCGAGAACGTTCGTCAGGGCTTGCGGTTCGGCATTTGGAGCACATGACATCCGGTACAGGTTATAAACACCATTCCTGTCGGATACGAAAAGAAGGTCCTTGCCGGAGGGGGGAAAGACCGGTGTGAGAATGATACACGGCCATGTAACCAGTTCTTCATTCCTGCCGGAGTTGATCTCGATACGACGAATCTGCGACGTTTTGTCGTCCGCCTGTATATAAACGATAGAGCGACCATCGGGACTATACGTCGGATCCAGTAACGAATAATTGAGAGGTGCGGTCGTCAATACTTTTTCGGATTCCTTCCGCCCCGCTTCGTTTATTGGAAGTTCTATCAGTGATTGATTTCCTGCCCGGTTGACGACTGCCGTCATACGAGTACCGTCAGGACTGATGGCAGGATAACGATACCGGCCCTTTTTAGCAACGATCCGGGACTTTTCATTGTGGGTATTCAGGGCATGGAGCTCGTTCCTGATACGATCTCGTCCCTGTACATTAAGCCGGGTATAATACATTGTGTGCCGATCAGGACTTGCTGTCAGATCGGTATAGAGATCAAAAGTTGTCCGTGCCGATAGAAGCTTTTTGAGTTCCATCGTTCGAGTATCATAACGGAACAGTGAATTTCGATCAGCCTCCTCTCTCCCGCTGAAATAAATGAATTCGCCATCGGCTCCGAATTTCGGTTCAGTCACAATGAGTCTGTCAGGTGTTAATCGGTTGATCCGTGTGATGGGTCTTGTTTTAAGCTTCTCTATTCGGGCGTCCTGCCGCGAACGCTCTTTTGCCATCGCTTCGAAGGCCAGTTGACTGAAAGATTTACCCGTAACGGATCGTGCCCGTTTATCGAAGCTGAACATGAATGAATGGGAAACGGAGTCGGACACTTCACCGGGAGCATTTTTTTCCTCACCTTTGAATCCGTAGACATCATGAATATATTCTATCGCCTTTAAACCATACAGGTATGCTGCCGTCGTGTACGGCCACTCCGGGAGTTCAAGAAACCATTCATTGCCTTTGAGTACCCGTTTATCGTGAACCGCCATACGCATGATCATGTCCATCCTGCTGCTCCGTCCTCTTCCGGGGCCGACAAACTCCGTTTCAGCCCAGATCGAAAGACCTTCTTTATACCAGGCAGGAGCCAGGACTCCGGGAGGTGCAGCCATCAGCATGAGAATAAACGAGAGCGGATCTCCCTGAAGAGCGAACACTCTTCCGAAGATACTTGTCAGGACGGCATCCGTCCCATACTGGGCATCCATACTGAGCACATGAGCGTATTCATGGAACACAGTTCTCCGTATATAATCACCCGGCTCATAAATGGTACTCCCCGGAGGAGCGTCAGATGCATACACCAGGATCATGGGACGCGGGTAAACAGTTGCCCAGCCATTATGAATATCCTGAGCATCGGAATACATGACTATGGTCTTTTCCTTCGGGGTCCAGTTAAATACGGGAGATAAAAGACAGTGAGCATCCTCACAACTCTTGATCAGATCAGGCATCCGATCCTTGAGCGGTTGTTCGTAAATGTAGATAAAATGCTCGCTCTCAGTCCGCATTAAGGGAACATGAACGGGCATGACGCCTTGAGCATGGACCAAACTATGGACAAAAGAATTTCCCGATAACGCTATCAGGAAAACAACAAAGAGTATCAGCCTTTTTGCAAACATAACTGCCCCCTTTTTTCAATGGCATGGTACACATTAAGGAATTAAAAAGTCACTATCGTTAACTTCAAACGGAGTATCAAGATCCTTTCTTTTAAAAATCCCCCTATATCCCCCTTTAGTAAGTTAGAAATTATTTTCTGCGTTTTTCCGGCAGAAAATAATTTTGTTAACGCATTAGTAAGTTAGATATTGCTT
>JAFGQS010000011.1 GCA_016935565.1 Deltaproteobacteria bacterium | reverse complement strand
TGGCGAAGACACGGGAGTGGATGGCGGCGTGTGAAAAATATCTGGGCAGTCCCGAGGAGAGGCAGAAGTGTCTCAAGAGATCGATGAGGCATTTTGAAAATATGAAAGAAATTGCCGAGAAGACGCTGGAGGAGATCGCCAAACTCAAACAGTAGAAGGTCAGATCTACACTCTTGACAGTTTTACCCTTACCTTTACCGATCATCGGCAAAATAAGACTGAATACCTGATCTGTGAGAGGTAACTCCGGTAGGTTCCGATCTCTATTTAATCTGATCAAAGACCGGTCATGGAACTATCATTCATTATTGGTGATCTTTTGATTAATTTTGCAGCTGCTGCAGTTTGAAATAGAAGCCCTTCCGTTCCATCAATTCGCCGTGGGTACCCTCTTCGATAATCCTGTGCCGGTGCAGTACCAGAATCCTGCTCGCGGTGCGGGCCGTCGAGAGTCGATGGGCAACGATTATGGACGTCCTGTCTTTCATCAGGTTCCCGAGAGCTTCCTGGATCTTCAATTCGGTCTCCGAATCAATATACGACGTTGCCTCATCGAGTATGATAAGGTCGGGGTCGCGGGCGAAGGCCCGCGCGATGGAGATTAATTGACGCTCGCCACTTGAAATCGATGCTCCTCCTTCAGAGAGTTCCGTATCAACGCCGTTGGGCAGTCTGTCTATCATGGATTTACAATTTGAAGCCTCTAGAATCCGGTTCAGGGCTTCGTCGGAAAAGTCGCCATTTCCGCTTATGATGTTTTCACGGATGGTTCCGGAAAAAAGAAAAGGGTCCTGTGTTACCAGGGCCATCCTGGATCTGAGGAGCCTGGTTTCTATTGTCGTAATATCCCGGCCATTGATCAAAATGCGGCCCGATTGGGGTTCGTAGAAACGGGTTAAAAGATTTACCACCGTCGTCTTTCCTGAACCCGTGGGTCCGACAAATGCTATGGTTTCGCCCGCCTTGACGTGAAAGGAAATGTGCTTCAGGACGATTTCATCTTCCACATAGCTGAACGAAACATCTTCCATGACAATATCCTGTATCCGTTGCAGGTCCGACCGTTCGGATTTGCTTCCATCGACAGGCTCCTGATCGGCTTCCTCGGTATTGAAAATCAAATATATTCTTTCCGCCGATGCCAGGGCATTCTGCATGATATTGTATTTTTCAGCGATATCTCTCAGCGGTCTGAAAAACATTCTCATGTATGAGATAAAGGCAACGAGGGCACCAAGGCTGATGCTGTCCGCAAGAACCCTTCTGCCGCCATAGAAGATGACCACCGCCAAGGCAACCGCACTCAGAAGCTCGATAATCGGCATAAAGATTGCGTAAATGTGGATCTGTATCATGCCTGCCGTGTAGTTTTCGTGATTCAGGCTTTCAAAACCATTGTAATTTGCCTGTTCCTGCCTGAAAAGCTGAATAACCTTGATCCCGCCGATCGTTTCGGAAAAACGGGTGTTGATTTCCGCAATCTTTACTCTGAGGATTCGGTAAACATCCCGGGCCTTTACGGAAAAGTGAATGGAAAGAACAAGAACGACAGGAAGAACCATAAAGGAGATCAGGGTAAGCTTCCAGTTAATGGTCAGGAGAACAATGGTAATGCCAATAACCAGGAAAACGTCCTTGAAAACAAACGCAACGATAGATGTGAACAGTTCATGCATATTCTGTGTGTCGTTGGTAACCCTTGTAACAAGCCGGCCGACGGGATTACGCGTAAAAAAGGCAACGGACAATTTCTGTATGTGATCAAAGAGCCGGACCCTCAGGTCATGCATGATCATCTGACCGGTGTATTCCATAATCATGACCTGGACAAAATTGAAAAAGAAGTTTGCTACGATCAAAGCGAGGAAAATGGCGGCAATGAAGGCAATACCGGCAATATCAGCCCGGCGCAAGACGACAATATCATTTCTTTCGAGTTTCGGCAGGTCGGTATAGGGAATAAGAGCGGTTTTTCCCTCCAGCGTAAAGAGATGCTGGTACCTGCCGACAATCGCCCTGATGTGAGGATCGGTGATGTTGACCGTTAAGTATCGGATTTTATGTTTACCGACAGCGTTATACGTTTTTTCCACCGACTCTGACTGGGGAACGATATACCGGTCTATTGCAATCTTGGTAACATAGGGGACGGCAAGATCAAGAAGGGTTATCAAAACAACGAGAAAGATGGAACCAGCCAGCAAAGCTCTATATGGCTTTGTGAGAGGATAGAGCCATTTCAGCATCTTCACATCGTATGAATTGCCGAGCTGTTCTTCCTCAAAATAGATAGCGTTAGTTGCCATTATAACCCTCTTCTATTTCCTGCAGATGGAACGTCTGTGCATAGTACCGGTTCTGTTCCAGCAATTCCTCATGAGTTCCCGATTCCACGATACGGCCGTTATTGAGTACGATAATGGTATCGGCATGTTGCACGGCAGAGATGCGGTGTGACACGATAAAGACCGTGCGTTGTCCCGCCACGGCCCTGATGGTATTGATGATTGAGCTTCCCGTTTCCATGTCCACCTGACTGACGGGATCATCGAGGATCAGGATCGGTGTCTCCCGGAGGAGGGCCCGGGCAAGGGCGATCCGCTGCTTCTGTCCGCCTGAAAGGATAACTCCCTTTTCTCCCACAACAGTTTCAAATTCGTTCGGAAAGGATTGTATGGTTGTGGTAAGATTTGCATCATCGGCCGCCTTCATCAGGATGGTCGTGTCCGCCTGTCTGTTCTCGAAAGCGATATTTTCTCGAATTGTACCGGCAAACAGAAACGGTTCCTGGGGCATAAAGGAGATCTGCGATCTCAGGTCGCTGATCTGCATGTCACGGATATCAATGTTGTCTATGAGAATTCGTCCCTGTGATATGTCAAAGATCCTCGGTATGAGGCTTAAGAGCGTTGTCTTGCCGCTCCCGGGAGGACCGACAATACCAAGGGTGTGGCCATGTTTCACCGTCAAATTGATTCCGGTGAGAACGGGGGATGTATCCGGTTCGTACGAAAAGATAACATTTTCGAAAACGACAGTATCTCTGACAGCTTTTATCGATACTGCATCGGGAATATCATTGATCTCCGGCCTGGTCTCCAGGATTTTGTTAATCCTGTCGAGGGATGCCGTTCCGCGCTGGATCAGGTTTACAACCCATCCCATGGCCATCATGGGCCAGGTGAGAAGGCCGAGATAGCTGATAAAGGCAACGAAATCTCCCGTTGTAATGGTTGTATAAATGGTCTGCCGGCCACCGAGGAAGAGCACGATTGCAAGGCTCAGGTTTGAAAAAAGCATCATCATCGGGAAAAAAGACCCGGTTATCTTTACCAGCCCGAGATTTTTACCAACGTAATCCCTTGAAATGGTTTCCAGTCTGTCTGTCGCATCTCGTTCCCGGTTGTATGCCTTGATGATGCGGATACCGGCGAATCGTTCCCGTACTACCTCGGTTAAGTCGGCAAATGAGGCCTGGACCTGCTGGTATAAACAATGCATTTTTCTCGTGAAGACACGCGTACCGAAGACGATAAGCGGCATGGGTATCAGAACATAGAGCGTCAGCGTGATATTGATGTATGCCATAAAACCGATCGCCGCCGTGCCGAGGACAACAGCATCGGTGAGCGCCACAATCCCCATGCCCGTCGCCATCCGTATGTGCTGAATATCATTCGTTGCATGCGCCATAAGGTCGCCCGTCTTTGCTTTCTGAAAATACGAAGCGGACAGGGTCTGAATATGGCCGAAAAGGGTATTGCGCAAACCCTCTTCAACCCGTCTCGATGTTCCGATGAGACAGCGGCGCCAGACATATCTGAGCAGTGCCATCATGATGGCAATACCCACGATGTAAAGGGCATAGACTATGAGGTTTCGACCGTCGACACGCAATGCCGTGAGATCGTCAACGGCCCACTTGATGACTCGCGGAATAACGAGTTGGAGAAAATCGACGACAGTCAGACAGAGAATACCGAAAACAATAATAAAACGGTTTTCAATAAAATACGGTTTTATCAAATCGACAGATTTCATTAGTTGAAGATCGTCTTTCCGTATTTTTCAAAATAGATTTCCCGAACATACCTATGGGAGATCCGACAGAAAAAATGCTCTCACGTTAATAAACTATAATACCTATCATAACGACGACACGGGGGGAATAGAAAAATTTCAGGCCGGCTGAAGCACATTGATTTTCATTCCCACCACCAAATCTTTCACATTCTTTCGATAGGTTTTCATATGGGGAGCGGTCAGATGTGCCATCAGGAAATCAAGATTCTCCCATTTTTCCATAATGGTGACGACATTATCGCGCAGCGGTTCCTGAACTTCGATGCCGGAAGGAAAATCAATCGTTGGCCCGTATTCAATACAGCCTGCTTCGGTATGAACATAGGGGACTACCTTATGAAATTCTTCTAAAAATGCTGACCTTTTACCCTCGGCAACCTCGACGGTGGCAATAACATAAATCATGTTCATCCTCCTTTCGGAATTCGGGATTGTAAACAGTGAATTCTTCACGTGGCGCCATTATATACTAATGCGGCAAAGCCGCAAAGGCAAAAGGAAAAAGGAAAAGGCTGGGAGGCCGGGAAGTAAGAATCAAAAGTGAGATTTGTTTTTTCCCTTCATTTGCGCTAACGATGAATACATGATAGATAGTGTTTTTTTATCAATGTCATGATGCTTGAGTTTCTGAGGTGTTCCCGCATTCCGAAAGCATATTCCTGCTACCATGTATGAGAATTCACATAGTAGGTCATAGTTATTGAATGATTTTATAGGAGGGATACAAATGGAAGAGATGATTGCGTTCTGCGGTCTTGCGTGCCATGAATGTCCGGCATTATTGGCAACGAAAACAAATGATGACGAAAAGAGGGCTGCCGTTGCCCGCAACTGGTCTGAATTATTCAAGGCAGACATCAAACCTGAAATGATTAATTGTGACGGGTGTCTGACTGATGCGGGACGTCTGTTTGGTTATTGCTCCATGTGCGGGACGAGAAAATGCGGCATGGAAAGAGGGCTTGATAATTGTGGCTACTGTACTGACTATCCCTGTGATAAGCTTGATTTTGTCTTTAACGCAGCACCGGATGCCAAGAAGCGGTTGGATGATATTCATAGCAAGCAATAAGTCTCTCTCCCGTTTCACACGAGAAGAGTTATGTTCCGGGAACAGGCATTTGTACTTTGAATTACGTTGATCTCATCGGCGCACTCCCTTTGCGCTTGTTTCATTCGTCCCCCGGAAAAAATCATGAATATTTTTACATCTATTGTGATATAAGACGAAGAAATGGTGATAATAGTGAAAGTATACGAGAAGTCGCAATGAACTGGTGGGGAAAACTGATAGGCGGTACCGTGGGTTTCATGATGGGTGGACCGCTGGGGGCAGTCCTGGGTGCAGCTTTGGGTCACAGCTTCGATAAGGGTCGCACTGGAGCAATGCTGGGCGGACCTTTTGGTGCCGGAGATTCCGAGCAGATTCAGGCGGCGTTTTTCACGGCGATGTTTTCTGTTATGGGATATCTTGCCAGGGTAGACGGTCATGTGACCAGGGATGAGATCGAGATGGCCCGGGGTATCATGGCTCGCATGCAGCTTACACCGGAGCAAAAGAAAGCGGCGATCAACCTTTTTCATGAAGGAAAGCGACCAAACTTTCCCCTTGATGATGTTCTGGATCAGTTCAGACGCGTGTGCCATCAACGACGAAACCTCATGCAGATGTTTCTCGAGATTCTCATCATGACTGCTCTGGCGGATGGTGCACTGGATAAGGCGGAAAGAACAATATTGATCCATGTGTGTGAACGAGTCGGCTTTTCCCGCGCTCAATTCGAGCAACTTGTCAATATGTTACGTGCTCACCAGCACTATCAGAGGACCCAGGATTATCGTTCCGAGCGTTTCGAGCAAAAAGGTAATCTCGGGGATGCTTATGCCGTCCTGGGCGTTTCGGAAAAAGACAGTGACGATGAGATAAAAAAGGCATACCGAAAATTGATGAATCAGTATCATCCTGACAAACTTATATCTAAGGGACTTCCCGAGGAAATGATGAAGTTTGCAACGGAGAAGACGCAGGAAATAAAATCGGCATATGATCGTATAAAAGAGGCCCGGGCTGCTGCCTGATACCCGCCAGCGGGGGATTGCTTCATTCGGGGCTTCGTCTTCATGTCAGATGGTGACAGCGTTCTCTTTTCTGTATGTCAAATAGGTATTGATTATAGTATAATGCAGAACATGATGTCCCCGTTCAGAGATATCTGTAATTTCTCTTGCTGTCCGATCCGGGAACGGGACAACAATACCTGTGATTCTAAAGCGTGATCCGTAAGTATTTCAAATAGAGGATCTGTTTCGCAGATTCCTGATGACCTCTGGAGATAAAAGACATTATGTGAAATTATTGTTCGCTTTTCATATTCGATGCTTGTCATGTGCCCATGAGAGGCGAGGGTTGTATTTTTATACAAAAAGGAAAGTTTCCTGCAGCGAGCTGCGGGGTTAGTGCTCACCGTGATTTAATGAAAAGGAGGGAGGTACACAATGCAGGCACTATTTACACTCACACCGGCTGAATCGAAGAGATTAATCGGGATGGCCGTTGCTGCAATGCCCGAAGTGCAGAAGGCGAAAAAAGAAGGATATCTGATCATCGGCAGAGGATCCACAAACGCCTATATAGCGGAAGAGCTTATGAATCAATCCCTGGAAAAAGAAAAATACGTTGCCGGGCAGGTCATTCGTGGTACGCTTTGTGCTCTTCAAGAAGGAATACGGATACAGCCGATCACGTTTTACAAGGACGAGATCATCAAAGTGGATCCCGGCACACTCATCGGTAAACTGGGCCTGGGCGATGTGGTCCTGAAAGGTGCCAATGCGATTGATCATACCGGCAAGGTCGGTGTTGTCATGGCAAGTCCCGCGGGAGGGACCATGGGGCAATTCTACATGGCAATGAAGGCCCAGGGTGTCGTGATCATTTATCCTGTGGGCCTCGAGAAGTTAGTCCCGTCAGTGGATCTGGCGGCAAAATTCGGCGGCAGACTGAATCTGCAGAGGAGCATTGGTGCCCGGGTGGGTTTCGCCTGCGTGGCTGACGGGAAGGTTATTACCGAAATACAATGTATCTACAACATGTTCGGTATCAGGGCGGTACACTTTGCGTCGGGGGGCTACGGAGGAGCGGAAGGATCAATCACCGTGATTGTTGACGGTGAAGAGAAGGATGTTAACCGGTGCCTCGATTTTATTGAAACTATCAAGGGAGAGCCACCGCTTCCCGCTGCCAAGGGACCGTGCAAAACCTGTCCCGTTCTCTGCAGTTTCAAGGGCAAGGAGGACGATGAACTGCCCGCCTACCTGAAGTAGGTGAAACTCAGCGGGAACACCGATGCAGAATCTACATTGCCGGGAATAATCCATGCCTTGTCGGAATCCTGGCGCGCCTGTATTATTTGAATAACGTGGCAAAGTTCCGTTCTTTTCGCGTTTTCCAGTTTCCTTGGTGATAGGCGTAACTGGCGAGGAGGGGCAGGGCCGATGTGGCCTCGGCATACACCATCTGTTCAAAAACCGTATCGACCTTTCCCCACGAGCTTGCCTCCTTCAGTGTCGAACTTGAACAGGCGCCGTCCCGTACATCGGCCACGGTGATTTGAACGGCATACTTGTGCATCGGAACGTCCTTTCCAAGAATCTCCGCACATATGACCGTATCCTGGATGAAGTTCTTGGGGACGCCTCCGCCTATCATGAGCAGTCCCGTCGTTTCTGCATTCATTTTGATCAGGGTAAGTTCCAGAAAATCCTTGACTGAGTCGATGGAGACGTGTCGTTCGGGATTGTTATGCTGGTGGAGGACAAGGCCGAAGCCGGCACTGCTATCTGAAAAAGCGGGACAGAAGATAGGCACATTGTGTTCGTAGGCCACCTGTACCAGTGATTCCTTTTTCTTTGCATGGGTCGTCAGGAACTGTCCCATCGCCTTGATGAATTCTCTGGAAGAATACGGTCTGGGTTCAAGCTCTTCCGCTATTGCCGTAATCGTTTTATCGCACGTCTGAAGTTCTTCCTCGTCAATGAATGTATCGTAAATACGGTCAATATATAAACGTCGTAATTCCCTGTCATCGATAGAGGATGTTCCCTGGTAATGTTTAAAACCGAGAGCCTCAAAGAAATCCATATCAACGATTGTCGCTCCCGTTGCAACGACTGCATCGACCATATTGTTGGCAACCAGATCGACGTATATCTGCATGCAGCCGGCGGCACTCGTACTTCCTGCTATGGTCAGAATGATAGCGCAGTCTTTGTCTTTCAGCATTCTGTCATATATGTCGGAGGCCACGGCGAGGTCTCGTGCCGAGAAGGACATATTCTTCATGGCGTTAATAATATCAACGGAATTGATTGCCTTGATGTCGATGTGCTTTACTTCCTTGTTCAGATAGTTCTTTTTGTTCATGTTGTGTGAACCTCGTTATTCTTTATCTGATTCTGATTATTATCATTTTTCGATACATTTTAAAATATCCATTTCCTGCTTTGTAATGTAAATTAATATCCTGTGAAAATCCGCCAGCCGGCATAAAGGGAACCCGGTAAGAGATCGACGGCGCCGGAAGCTTCCGCAACCGGTGTGAATCCGCATTCGGCGCAGTGCACCGGTCCTCTGTTTTTGACGTAACACCCTGTCGAGATTGAGCCGTCGGGATTCACGTTAACGAGTATGTCATCATGACACGTCCAGGTGTTTCCTATCATAGCTTTCATACGACTAACCGAGTTCAGGATCGGATATCCCTTTCGTTTGAGCTGAATCACATTCTCCAGAGCTGCCGCACGCTCTTGCCGGGACAGCGCGAGGGGGTCCTCGCCCTGACCGTACGGATAAAAAAGCTGTACCGTCATTCCTTTGATCGATGGAATTGTCCGCAGCGTATCGGCCATTTGATTAAGGTCATGCCAGTTTTCTTTATTCAAGGTGACATGAACAAGAATGTTGGGGTGCAGGGTGGTCAAAAGGTTGTTCCAGACTCGATCGAAGGAATTGCTTCGCAGTTTATCGTGTATGTGCTTGGTACCGTCCAGACTGACCCACAGGACATCAGCGGGTACATCGAGAGAAAATGTTCCGTTGGTGGTAACGGCTACACACCGAAAGAGCTCTTTTGCATATCCGATCAGTTCATGAAAGTCGTGAGGTCCGTCTTTCCACACAAAGGGCTCACCCCCTTCAAAGACAACAATTCGACAGCCGGTTTTTTTTATTTGTTGCAGCGTCGTAATCGCCGTTTCCCAGCTCATGTGGGAATTTTCTTCGTGGGCTTTCCGGTGATACGGACACGCCCCGCAGGTGAGATTGCATCGGTACGTTACCTTGAAGCTTGCCAGGAGGGGTATCCGTTTCCGTAAGACCTTTCTCCGGAAGAAGAAATCAAGGAAATCAAAACTCCTCAGAATTTTTCTATTACCGGGTCTGCTGCCCGGATAAACGGTTGCCGTTGAATCTTTGTCCTCAATCATGGCACTCATCTATCACAACACATGATATGATCCAATCAAAATTATTACAATGAAGGCTCCCTTTACGAAAGGGGAATTGAGGGGGATTGTTAAGACTTTGAGAGAACTCCCTTCTTTAAAAAAATGGAAGTTCTTTCTACGTTGATGACATTGTTTCTATGTTCATAAAGATGTATGGTAACGGACTGTCAAGATCGCCATGAAGCCATAACAAAATCCCGGTGCTATACCGTTCGTCCCGCTTCAAATCCTTCGGCGATGGCTTCAAGTGCTTTTCGTGGTTTCAGTGCATCTCCGATTACACGGATGTCCGGGACAATACCTTTGATTTCACCGGCAAGGGTATCATTTTGCCGCGCCCCTATCGCGAGAATAACCGTGTCGACATTCGCCAGTGTTTCATCCGAGTCTTCCCGTCGAAAGAGAACCTCGCCTTTTATGACTGACGTGACCTCAGCGAAACGGAGGATAGTGACACCTCCCTCTAAGAGCATCCGTCTGAGATAAAACAGTGAGATAGGTCCCATGTCCCTTCCCAGGTATTTTGTCGCCTCCAGGACCGTTACTCTTTTATTTTTATCCGTCAGAAAGTGGGCTGTTTCGAGACCGACTGCGCCGCCGCCGATAATAACGATATTATCACCATCGGGAATATCTCCACGTAAAACATTCCATGCCGTTGTAATGGTATGGCCCCCATTTTTCACAAAAGGAGGAATAATCGGTAATGCTCCCAATGCATATATGATGGAATCGGGCGAAACCTCTGCGATGGAATTGTACGTTGCCGTCCTGTTAAGCACTGCATCGACACCGGCCGCGTGTAACTTTTCCCCCATAAACGATATATATTCAGCGAAGGTCTCCCGTCCGGGGGATGCACCGGCCAATCGCAATTGCCCGCCCAGAGCACCTTCCTTTTCCCAGAGCGATACTCGATGTCCCCTCTGTGCTGCCGTCAGTGCCGCTTGAAGGCCACCGGGACCGCCACCAAGGACAAGGATGTTTTTCGG
>JAFGQS010000097.1 GCA_016935565.1 Deltaproteobacteria bacterium | reverse complement strand
TCTCAGTTCATGGCAATAAGGTTGATAGCTTTTTATTGCACTGTCTGTTGTATCCCAGAGGTATTCCGGTTCGGGATTCAACCAGATGATCCTGCGGCATCGCTGTCGTAATTTATCGAGCAAATCTTCCTTGGGATTCAAATAATTGGAACGGCCGTCTCCCATGATGATCAACGTTGTTTTCTTGTCCAGCACATCAAGATACTCCCGCTGAAAATGGGAAAAGGTTTCACCGTAATCCGATATTTCCGGGTCGGTATCTATGGGATCATTATCCTTTTCATCGCCGTAGACCGCATTGTGGGGATGTTCCAGCTTGAAGTCGGCGAGGATCCTATCGATTGCATCGATAATTTCATGATTATCAAACACCTCGCTGACATCGACTACCTTCGCGATAAAAACGAAGCTTTTTACCTGACTGAAGCATTGCTGCAGCGAATAGAGGATGTTCAGCATGAACGGGACGGCTGACCATACCGAGTATGATACATCGCAGAGGGCTACAATCTTCGTTTTTCTGGGCGGCCGCTTCCGAAATGTTATTTCCATGGGAATACCTTCATAGCGGGCAACCCGCCGCAGCGTCTTCTTGATATCTACAGCACCCCTCTTTTTTCTGTTGTAACGACGGGCAATCATATCTTTCAGTTTCCGAACAAGCCGCTCGATTGCTTGATGTACATCCTTTATTTCTCGTTGGCTAAGATGAGCAAAGGGCAATTCTCCAAGATTTTCAGGACTCGTCCTCCTGTGCTGCCTTGCTGCGGAAGGAAGAGCATGAGGAAGGGGATTATCGGTGAGCATCTGCTCGGCAAGGCCCAGGCGTTCCATTAGGTAATCCCCGAGATGACGGTGAACTTGCTCGCTCAGGTCGATTTGTCCGCTGTTCAATAATATATCGATCCCCCGTCTGAGTTTGCTGACCGTTGTCATGAATTCCTGCTTCTTTTTTGAAGAAAGAATACGTGACAGCGAAACCTCGGGAAAGTCCAGCTCCAAAGAAAGGATATTCTGGAGTTCTTTCAAAAAAGCCGCGGGATCGCCTCTGAGAAAATCGAACAGCGCTTCCGACGTGCCTGTTTCATCAGTTCCTTCTCGAAGCTTCTCGACGATATCGATAAGATGATCCGACAGCGAGTGAAACTGATCATCTTTTATTCCCATTCGCAGTTTATGAAAGAAAAGATCGTAGATGCCATCGAACTGGTCATGATCTCTCTGGCTCTTCACGAAATTAGTTTCCAGTGTTGTCCTGAACTGGGATTCGTCACCAAGGTCAATCAGTTCACAATGATACACACAATCGAGGACCTCCGATGTGGAAATTCTCATATCCGCCACCCGACAGAGATTGGCGAAATTTACGATTGTTTTCAACATGATCTTACTTCCTCAGGCGCGAGCCATATCACTGGGGGATATCATTATCTGTTACATTCATCTGATTGAGGTAGGTTTTGACTTTTTCCGTGTCCGGTCGGTTTTTGCATATAACGTTCAACGTATCTGCAATTACAGCATGTGAAATATCGTTCACCTGTAGGGCCATGAGTGAACGCGTCCAGTCCAGAGTCTCGGAGACACAGGGTTTTTTCTTGAGGTCCAGATCGCGGATATCTCGTATTGTGTTCACGATTTTTCGGGCGAGGCGTTCGTTGATGCCGGGGAACTTGATATTGATAATTTTTATCTCCCGCTCCTGGTCCGGGTAGTCGATATAAAGATGAAGGCACCGGCGCTGGAGAGTATCGCTCATGTCACGGTAATTGTTCGAGGTAAGAACCACAAAGGGGATATTCCGTGCCCGTATGGTGCCCAGTTCCGGGATCGAAACCTGGAAGTCGCTCAGCAGTTCGAGGAGGAACGCCTCGAATTCAGGATCGGACTTGTCCACCTCATCAATGAGCAGTACCACCGGTTCCTCGGACGATATGGCCTGAAGGAGTGGCCGCGGCTGGATAAAGTGTTCAGAGAAAAATGCGTTTTCCTGAACAGCGATCTTATCGACCGCGGCATTGAGTGTTTGTGCGTCATCAATGATGTCATGAATTTTTTCTTTCAGCATCTGTGTATACAACAATTGTTTCGCGTATTCCCATTCATAGAGGGCCTTGCTTTCATCAAGGCCCTCATAGCATTGCAGTCGAATCAGATCCCGCGTCAGTGCCTGAGCAACGGCCTTTGCCAGTTCGGTTTTACCGACACCGGCGGGACCCTCAACAAGAATCGGCTTGTTTGTAGCGTCTCCCAGAAAAACGACCGTGGCAATTTCCTTCGAAGCAATATATTTTGCGTTCTCAAGCTTTCTTTGAGCATCTTCGACACTTCTAAAATTCATCGTAAACCTCTTATACATCTTTGATTCTTCACATATGTAAACATGGCGTCCCGATTTATCGGGGGATGTTACCTGTCATGGAGCAGTAACCGTTTAACCATATTATTAAATTGCGATTTAGCAATATGAACGAGTAAAAAAATTATTTTTTACAGATTATTTCTCTCTGAATTCCCGACAGATTGGCAATAATATCCTGGATTTCCTTATCATCGGAAAGCCACTCCTTCAGGTCTTTCAAGATTGATCGTGCATATGCATTTCGTGTCCTTTCATCAAGCATGTAATTGACCCAGAGCCCATCTTTTTCGAATCTGACCAATTCAGCTTCTTCCAGTATCCTGAGATGTTTTGATACGGTCGGCTGTGCGATGTGCAACGCCTCTTTGATTTCACAGACGCACAAGGTTTTCTGCTGGAGCATTTTCAGAATTTTCAAACGATTGGGTTCAGAAAGGGCTTTCATGACCTTGACGAGTTCCTTCATTGGAGTTCCTCCCTATATTTACAGGTGGCAATATAGCTATTTAAATAATTTGTCAAGAAAAAAGTCTAGAAGCAGTGATGAAGGAGGCAGACATTGATCGGAAACAATTTCACGCTACAATTGGGGAAAAAGTCGATTTTCTGGATTAGCTGCCGATTCCGATGATTCCGCCACCCCTGGTCGGAGCGCAGCGAGGCTGGTCTTTCAGCTCTTTCTCATAGATATATTCTCACGTCAAGGCGGCATGTTTTTTCTCATCGATTCTCCTTTCATGGAAAGATTTATTTCATGGACATTATGCACCAGCCGGTCGAGGATAGCATCGGCGATGGTGGGGTCGTCGATTTGTTCGTGCCAGTGATCGATGGGGAGTTGGCCGGTGATGATGACGTTGTGGCAACGCCGGACCCAATCACATGAGATGAGGCTCATCATAACGGACTGATCGATTCCCCGCGGGGTCCTGTAGTCGATATCCTCCACGCAGGCATTACGCTTCATGGGGGCGTTCTTCAGATAATGAAAGTATAACGGAAATGCTCATGCAGAGGCGTGGGCAAATACTGCCGATTAGTGGTCATCCGGAGGTCAAAACGGAAAATATAACCAATTGATTACATTGCATATATTGGTGGAGGCGGCGGGAGTCGAACCCAACTTGTGAAGCCATAACCCATTGTAAAAATTGATTAAAAAATACCTTAGAGGTCATTTAGAGGTCAGGGGTAAAAGTGTTATGATAATTGGCTGCATCCCATAGATTGGTATATGGATATACATGCTCTCCTGAAATGCAGCCAGGCAACCCACAATTAAAATGAAGTGATTGACATAATACCAATAAATGGGATATAGATGAACAAAAATACCGAGACGAATTGGGATGTATACGTTAAGAGAAAGGTCCAGCGGACTTTAGGTTCTCTTCCCAAGATAGTGAAGGATAACTTATTTACCCTCATCAAGGAAATTGAATCGTATGGTGACCTATGCGGGAACGCACGAAAAAGCACCTCACTGAAATAAGTATCAAAGGCATGCTGGCTGACAAGATCTTGATAGGACCGGAAGAAAACGTTGAGAAAGCCATTAAGGCACTTGTAGAGTTGGGCTTTAAAGACGTATCCGATTCTGTCCCTTGGAGAGAAGCTTTTCCTGAGTATTCCGACGACCAGTCACCGGGTGTATGTCTTGCCGGTGCAAGACGCAAAGAGGGGCTTACGCAGAAAGAACTTGCAAAGAGGCTTGGTGTATCTCAGAGCAATATTTCTGAAATGGAAAACGGTAAACGACCGATAGGAAAGAAAATGGCGAAGAGAATTGCGGAAATTACCAATGTTGGATACAAAATCTTTCTGTAAGCTGACGCGGGAATTGAACCCTATGCGACTTAATAATATTATGTGATATTGGATAGTTATAATAAAATATTTTTACCCTGGTAAAATTTTGGTAACGACGAAATCAGCTGGAGCGTAGCGATCGGCTGGATGCACTGGTTGTGCATTCATTAAATTGAGCCATTCAATCTATGGCCTGGAGGGTGCGTCGACCTGGCGCAAAACAGTCTCCACCCTCTACTTGCCCCATAACCTATCGATATAAAACCAGAAATAATGCTCGCCGACATCCAGCGGCGGATCCGGCCAAAGGAAGCATTTTTCTCCCCCGATTGTCCGTCGCCTCCCGGGAAGACCAAGAGCAGGCCCAACATCCCCCGGTCAAAGTTCATCAGCACCCAAAAGGCCTCGAACTGCCGCTGTGTCAGCTTCGCCGGCACCGTCTTGCCGTTCTCCCAGCGGTTGACCGTGGCGAAGCTCACCCCAAGGGCGTGGGCCAGTTCCTCCTGGGAGAGCGCCAGTTGCCGCCGCACCTCCTTGACCGTTCCCGGAAATTTTCGGGTTGACGGATCATAGCCATTGGGCATCTCCGGCTGATTGAACCAGGCGAAGCAGTCCGGACGCGACGTTCCACTGGTGGCCGTCGTCGGTGGCAACGCTGATGGTCTTCTTGTTGAGGCGCAGCACCATGCCTTCCAGCATCCGGCCGTCCGGGGCCTGGAAACCGACCCGGTCGCCCTTGGTGAAACTGGTCATCAGCGTGGTGGCCCGGGCCTGAGAGATGAGCTTGAGCCGCTCGACGATCAGCCGGTTGAGAAAGAGCAGATCCTCTTCGTTCAATCGCTTGATCGCATCGACGGCGGAGACGCGGTCGACGATCTTGACGTTGCCGGGTTTCATGATTGCGCCTCGTTTTTGAGGGCCTGCAAAAGCGGCAGCAACTCGGGTACGTCGTCACGGATGATGCTCCACAGGGTGTCGTCGTCGATACCCAGGTAGCCGTGAATGAGGCGGTTGCGGGTGGCGATGATCATCCGCCAAGGGATTTCCGGATGGGCGGCGCGGATTTCATCTGGGATATGGGTGGCGGCTTCGCCGATCAGCTCCAGATTGCGCAGGGTGGCGTCGTAGGTCAGACCGCTGACCACGAAACCGTCCTGGTCGATGCCGTCGGTGTAGGTGAGCACCTTACCGGCGAAGTCGATCATGTCGTCGAGGTAAAAGCGCCATTCGCGCTGGCTGACATCAGACATTGACCCGCTCCTCTTCAATATAGGGGCGCAGCTCCGGCCGCAGGGCCTTTTCGGTGACCAGGTCGACCGGGCAGCCGAGCAGGTCCTCCAGATAGAACTGCACGCCGAAATAACGCTTGGAAGTGGCCGGGCCGTCAAAGGCCACCAGCACATCGACATCGCTGCTGCTGCTCGCCGTATCACGGGCGGTGGATCCGAACAGGGCCAGCCGGGTCACGCCGAAACGGGCCTGCAACTCCGGCTTGCTGCTGGCTAGCAGTTCCAGGGCACGTTGTCTGTTCATCGCTCAGCCTCCAATCATCTGTTTCATTTACGGGCCTTTGCGCAACTAAAACCGGTGGGCGCACGAGGGCCATTCCAAACTATTCGACATATATAACATCTGCTATGCGGCGTGCAACTCTAATTTTGCAGGATATCCGACAGACTTGAAACCGCTCCGGTAAGTAAGGGCCATGGGAGCAGACACGAAAAAAATTCAGCAGACGCCCGACACTTTGATTCGCACCATCCCTGGCGCTCACCCTTCGGGCGTCCTGACGGACGTCCAAATCCGCTTTCCTGCGGATTTGTCTCCGTCTCTCCGGCCTGCCTGCCGAAGCCTCGGCGCAGGCAGGTAAGTAAGCGGGGAAGCAATCAGAATTCACAACGAGGAGCGACCGACCATGGACATCAACGACATGTTTGACGGAATCATGAAGAGTATCAACCAGTTTGCCGAAGGCCGCTCTCGCACGTCCTGTGCTTCGCGGCATTCGAACGTCCCTGTTCATCAGATCGCCGAACAGCGTTTGCAGGAAAGTACCTGACTGCGCCAAGTACAGCACGGCAGGCAGGTGCAGGAAACCGGACGAGGTCCGGAGAATGGGGGTAAGAATGCGGAGAATTTCGAGGCGAAAGAGAAGCGGGGTATGACGGATTTGTGCCCCGCTGACGCGGTGGCATCCCTGCGGGACTCGCCTGCGGCTCGCGCTCCATTTGCTCGCAGGGCTCGCAAGCCGTAGTCCCGAAAAGAGAGTGATCGGGGCGGTAGCTCCGCTACCCTGAAAGCGACGTAAGTCGCTGACAATACGCAGAAAAAGAAAACCCGCCCAGCAACCGGACGGGGATAGTAACGGGTTTGTCTTTTCTAAATGGTGGAGGCGGCGGGAGTCGAACCCTCTTAAGTGGTTGTTATTACTAATGATTTACGATGATATAAAGTGATACAAAATGAAAAAATAATTAGTGTCCATCCGGAAACGATAACTCGTTAAAATATTTGATAAACGGAGCATTTTTCACTTGCATTTTTCAATGAGT
>JAFGQS010000096.1 GCA_016935565.1 Deltaproteobacteria bacterium | reverse complement strand
TTGAACCGTATCATGGAATTGCTGTGAGACAAAGCTTCCGACAACAACGGTAAAGACTCCGTCGCCTGCATATATCCGAGATACAAAAGAACGGTGTAAGACAGATTATTGCCCGTTAGAGGGTCCCGATAGACCTTTTCAAAGGCTTGCAGGATTTCCGCCCGCGGCGTTCCCAGATTCGCCAGGGCTCTGACTGCGCTGGAACGAATTGCCCCTGTTTCGGACAGGTTTCCTAAAATGTCGAGCAGAGGGCCGGATGCGCTTGCATCTCCCGAAGCACCCAAGGTCCTGATTGCGAGAATACGGTCATTGACACTCATGGACATATCCTGTGCTATGGAGATGGTGTTTGACAAATCCGATTCGGCGATTACATACAGGGGTATACATAATAACGCCGCACATACCAGGGTTGATAAAAAACGTACACTGAATGTTTTCACGAATTTCTCTCCTTATCTTTTAGTTTTTCAGAAAAATTGAAGGGTATTTTTTAAATTTGGAACGTACTGAGTTAATGATTGAATTTGTGTTTCTCCGGGACGGCGACTGTCATCTTCAAGGAAGAACACTCCGTGATCTTCAGGCTATTGTATCACGGAAAATCTGTTTTCAGGTTCCTATATGCAGGAAAACTTGAAACTCCTGTAATAAGTCCCCATCGCAGCCGTTATAATCATTTACCCGGGGTGGACAGCGGTTCCCCGGGAGATACTTTCAATGATACTGCGAAGCGAACGTTTTAAAATGAAGAAGTGAACGACCTGTTTGAATTCCTGACAACTTTCAAGAACAGATATTTTACCCGTATAATATTCGATATGATGCTGAAAATCAAGGTGATTATCGTTTCAAAACGGGCCAAACAAAAGTAACATATTAGAATCTGTACGGATAGGCCATTCTTGGGTTGAACGTGAGACATTTTTCTAATACAATGCTTTCTTGTTTTAAAAAAAACAGGGGGGTACGTATGGTAATCAAGAGCTTTGTGACGAACAGACTTGTAAAAGGAGAGGATCTTAATCACCATGGAACCCTGTTTGCTGGGAGGAGTGCGCAATGGTTTGTTGAATCGGGTTTTATCGCCGCTGCTAATCTGACCAGTCCGGAAAGAGTCCTGTGCTTAAATATCCATGGAATGATTTTTAAGAAACCGGTTAACAAGGGGAACATTATCCGCTTTGAAAGCAAAGTTGTCTATGCAGGTACGACCAGTCTGACGTCCCATGTTAAAGTATTTTTCAGTCAAAATGACGAATTTCTTCTTGAGGGCTTTATTACCTTTATCTACGTCGATGAAAATGGTCAGCCGACACCCCACGACATCGTCATTGATGCGGTAGATCCTGAAGACATTGCGCTTCAGGAAAAGGCAAAAGCATTGCGCTAAAATATTGTAAGCCATGTGGCAAGCAGTCCTATGAAGATAACGTTACCATCACACAAGACGAAGATCATCGGTACCATCGGTCCCGCGTCGCGGTCGGAGGAGGTACTCGAGAAACTGATGAAGAGCGGAATGAGTATTGCCAGGCTCAATTTCTCACACGGAAGTCTCGATCAGCACAAAAATGACATATCAACAATTCGATCCGTTGCACAGAGACTTGAAAGACCCGTAGCCATCCTCGTTGACCTCCCCGGGCCGAAAATACGAATCGGTCACCTCAAGACCGAGCCGATTGTTCTTAAAAAAGGTGCCGAACTGTATCTGACCACAAGGGCTGTATCCGGAACATCGTCACTCATACCTGTTTCCTATATAAGATTGCCTGAGAGCGTCTTTCCGGGCAGTATCATTTACCTCAATGACGGATTTATTGAATTAAGGGTCGTTGATGTTTCCGAGACTGACGTACGGTGTGTCGTCGAAGTAGAAGGGCAGATCCTGTCGGGCAAGGGACTCAACCTTCCCGGAACAAAGATATTCCTTGATACCCCGACGGATCGTGATCTCGATATCATGAAATTCGCCCTCGATGAGGGGATTGATACGTTCGGTATTTCTTTTGTTTATTCGGCGGACGACATCATAAGAGCAAAGGAGTTTGCTGCAAAAAGGGGGAAAACAATACATACCATTGCCAAAATCGAACGTGCGGGAGCAGTCGATACTATTGAGGATATACTGGAAGTCACCGACGGAATCATGATTGCCCGGGGTGATCTCGGGGTGGAGATTCCGATCGAGGAGGTTCCCACTGCCCAGAAGAAGCTGATTCGTGCGGCAAATCTCTATGGACGTCCCGTGATTACGGCAACGCAAATGCTGGAATCCATGGTTGATCATACCCGACCCACCAGAGCAGAGGCAACCGATGTGGCCAACGCGATCCTCGACGGTACGGATGCGGTCATGCTCTCGGAGGAAACGGCAATCGGTGGATACCCGGTCGAAACCGTTTCCATGATGGCACGGATTGCCCGAGAAGTCGAACGCCAGCGGCGAACAATGCGGACACCCTCGTTTCTCCAGGATTCGCTCAAAGAAGATCTCAGAAACAGACAGATCAACATTCCCGATACGATTTCACTGAATGTTTTCGAGGCTGCCCGTGCACTCAATGCCCCTTTCATTCTGACGCCTACCACGATGGGAACAACGCCGCGCCGCATATCGAGGATGAAGCCGGAGAGCTGGATTCTCGCCTTTAATAATGTTCAAAACGTGTGTGACTTTCTCATGTTCTCCTACGGAGTATATCCGATTGTAATGTCCACGGGCAATGATGTCTGGCACGAGCGGGTCATCGAATACCTCAAAGATTCCGGCAAGGCCGAAAAAGGTGACAGGATCATTCTGACGGAAGGCAAATTTTCCGGTGCTTTCGGAGGGACCGATTCGATGTCCATTGTCACCGTCTCATAACGTTATACAATCCTTCAGAAGCCCTTGACACGGAACGTGGATTTCACTACACATCACACTGTTAGAGGAAAAATTTTCATTCATGTAAAAAATGGTGCCATTTACAGAAACGAAAAAACAGGTATGTTAGCAATCTGAAACACACACCGGTTGTGACGGAGACAGCGTGAAGGTTAGGGAGGGATATATGAATTTTGAAGACATTATTTATGAAAAGAAAGAGGGAGTCGCGAAGATAGTTGTTAATCGGCCTGAAAAATTTAATGCCTTTCGGACGGAAACGTTGATGGACATGATAAAGGCCTTCGAGGACATCGAACTCGACCGGAGCATCGGTGTTGCCGTTTTGACCGGGGCCGGTAACAAAGCTTTCTGTGTCGGGGGGGATGCGGGGGAAGCCAAAGGAGCCGGGTATCGGCCTGAACTGCTTGTCTATGTTCGCAAGGTACATGATATGATTCGAAAACTTCCCGTACCCATTATTGCGGCGGTGAACGGCTATGCCATCGGTGGAGGGCATGTGTTTCATCTCTTGTGCGATCTTACCATAGCTGCCGAAACCGCCGTTTTTGGACAGGCCGGACCCAAGGTGGGTAGTTTTGATGCAGGCTATGGGGCAGCTTACATGGCTCGCGTTGTTGGTGAGAAACGGGCCAGGGAGATATGGTTTCTCTGTGAACAATACAGCGCACAGGAAGCACAGGCGATGGGCTTGGTTAACAAGGTGGTTCCTCTCGATAAACTGGAAGAAGAAGTCGATGTATGGTGCCGGAAGATGCTTGCCTTGAGTCCGACAGCGTTGAAATTCCTGAAGGCATCGTTTAACCGGGAAACCGACCATCTCGCCGGTTCCGAGGCGATGGCCTTCAATGCCATGTGGCTCTATTATCAGACAGAGGAGGCGGCAGAAGGGAAAAACGCATACCTTGAAAAAAGACCAACTGATTTTTCAAAATTCAGAAAATAATCTTTGAAAACGCGAGCGTCACTATTCATGGAGGAGGGGTGTCGGCACTCTTGATCCTTTGGAATAGTATGGCGCTGATATAGGCGAGGTAACGGATTATGGAACATGAAGCGATTACCGATAAAGAAAGGGCAATGGCAGAGCGATGCGTCCAGTGTGCGGTATGCACCAGAGCACGGAAACAGCAGAGCGGCTTTGCCTACTGGTTTGTAAAGACCGTTGAAGATAGTATTTGTCCCTATTGCAGGGCCTATGAAAAAGTCTATGGCAGGAAGGCCCATGAACCGCTGGTGAAATGAGCGTTGGATTCCGGAGAATCTTCCCGTTTAACGAAACAGCATCGTCATGAAAAACATTCAAGATTGCGTAAGAACGAAGATTTCCATGTAGACCGGGGAACAGATCGCAAATGCCGCAGAATCAACCATTACTCTGGTCTGTATGGTCGCATCAAATCATCTGCTGACCTTTGCTCCTGGTTTTCGTTTGAAGTTGGAAATCGGGAAGGTGGCATTAATGAAATTTCAGAAATGAGGCCGGGCTGCCGGACAGCAGCGGGTCCGGAAACCCGGCTCTGCATTTACTCGTTTCGATTGTTAATAATCGTAGTCTCCCATATT
>JAFGQS010000095.1 GCA_016935565.1 Deltaproteobacteria bacterium | reverse complement strand
CGACATGGCGACCTCCTTCATTGAGTTGTCGCCAGTATATCATGTTTTCTATAAATGCGAAAGCTATAATGTTACATGGTACTAGTACAATACAGATCGAAAGTCAAGGTCTGCACCGGAAAAGAATTCTTCCAGCAATTCGGTGAGTTATAAGACGTGACACTCCTGTTGTTTTCAATCGTGAAACATACCCATGCCTCCAGATGCTTTTCAAAAATGCCGCTGTTGGGCGTTATTGAACAGCATCGTGTTGGCACTTCTTCAACAGCCTGTTCAGGCATCAAAAAGAAATGGAACAATGGATATTTTCGGCTATCGATTTCAAACTTGACACACGTACCGTATCTCCATTAAACTTCCGACAATGGATGTTCTTATCATTACATAGCACTATGTTGCTTTTTTACTCTTTAGGTTTTTTCCCGGCACGAATAGTTTCACGTATTTTGATCGTTAACGATTTACACGTGTTTCATCAAACAAGGATTACACCATGAAGCTTACGCTCAAGAACGCCGCCGTGATCCTCACATTCCTTTTCGGTTTCGTATGCCTGTTTCCTTCGCACGTGCTGGCAGGAAAGGTTCACCTCCCCATAACAATCGATTATCCCCTTCTCAGATCTCTAACCCTTCATGCAGCTTTTACTGATCCCGGCAAAACAGCGCAGGTTCTGAACGTGAACAATGGCTGCCGGAAAATAATACTTTCCGATCCCCGTTACAGCACGGAAAAATCTAATATCCGACTTGAAACGAAAATCAGCGTCCGTGCCGGAATCTCCCAGGAAGCAACATGTGTTAAACCGGTTGAATGGGAAGGATTTCTGTTCCTCATTCAGGTCCCTAAAATTGACGACAGGCAGTGGATACTTTCATTTGAGACTGTTGAATCCGCCATCCTCGACATGAACCATAATCCGGCTGAACCGCCCGATGTCGTTCGGGAGCTCATCGAAACCTGGGCTTATGATTACCTAAATAATTTTTCCGTCAATCTAGCGCCTCCCCTGTCACAGGTGAAAGCCCTTCTCCGTGAATTATTTCCCCCGGACCTGTTTTTTCTTGCGGAAAAAATGATGTACAGCATGACCACCGGAACCGTCTCACCCGATCCCGATGCCTTACGAGTTTATGTTATGTTCGAGACGGATGATGTGTACGCCGTCAAGAAAGAACTCAAGGAAAAACTTTCTTCAACAGAGGAAATTGAGAAAGCAACCGAACTCTGGCACGCATGGGATTCATTTTTCGTCTATATACTCGATGCGCTCATATGTGAACGCCTGTCGGAAGACGACCGTCAGATTCTTTTAGACACACTTCTCGAAACAAGACATTCCTTTGTTTCCGAAATGTCGAATAAAATGCTTACGAAAAATTTTATCAGGGAAGAGTTCATAATGGCATGGGAACAATTATCGCCCATCTTCAGAAAAAACCTGGGAGATAAGCCGTGCCGGGATTTACTGAGCTACCTTGCCTTTTTCACCGCTGCCGATGCTCTGGCGGCGTTTGATAAGGTGATCCTCGATCTCGGACTTGAAATGAATCGCAATACGCTGATTTTTCTGGCACGTCTCCTCAGTAAAGGAGAACCGGTCAAACTCGATTACCAGCCCGATATTGACAAGAAATTGAGAAAAATTATCGGCATAAAGCCCTTGCCGGAAGAATCGGTGTCACCACGCAAAATTGATAAAGTGAGAAAAAACAGTGAACACTCATCAATGAAAATCAATCGAAGATCATTATATCAAACACTTGCTTCTCTGGTACGTTCCACGGCATGGGCACAGGATAGCACCCCGGCAACGGTGGATAATGAGATTAAGAAGTGGATTTTTTCTCGGGAAGAACTGGATGCTTATCTAGAACGTATCAAAATTCTTCTTCATGATATCTCTAATGATGCATTAAAGGAAAGCACCATACCGGATCATTATTACGAACTCTATCGGAACATCGTTTTTGCAACAGCCTGGCAGGAAAGCTGCTTTCGACAATTTAAGATAAAAAACGGAGATGTGGTGTATCTCAGGTCGTATAACGACACGTCTGTCGGTCTCATGCAGATAAATGAGATCGTGTGGCGCGGCATGTACGATCGAGAAAAGTTGAGATGGAATATTGAATACAATGCAGAAGTCGGGTGCCGGATCATTGATCTGTATTTCACCAGATATACACTCAGGAGAATGAAGAATTTAAAACTCAAAAAACCGCTTGACAACGATACGCTGGCACAGATTGTCTATGCCATGTATAATGGCGGACCGAGACAGTTCTATAACTTTCTCAAACGGAATAAAAGAGAACAGCTATATCTCAGCGACCACCTGTTCTGGGACAAATACGTGTGGGTAAAAAACGGCGAATGGGATAACGTCCGCAAATGCCTGATCGGCGGGTAACATTATAAAAGAAGCTCATACTGAGACAAGGTGAATAATGAAAAGAATGAAAATACGTAGAAATTTAATCCGAGTGCCCGTGATAGTGGCGATCGGGGTTCTTATACTGACACTCATCCCCTTGGTGTCTTCACACAAGACGACACAAGCCGCTCCGGCTGCAATCTCAAAGCCGGGACCGACTCGAATTATAGAACTCTACGGCGCACTGCCCCTGAGGTTTGAGTCCAATCAGGGCCAGACCGATTCACAGGTCCGGTATCTCTCGCGGAACCCGGGTTACGACCTCTTCCTGACACCCTGTGAAGCAGTGATGGTCCCGCACAGGCAACAAAAGAAGCAATCTACCGGAAGCGCCATGTCGGGACCGGAAACAACAGATAAAACCGACGTTCAAACCCGCAATGTTGTCCGTATGCGGCTGGTCGGCGCAAATCCTGAACCGGCGATTACCGGCAGAGACAAATTACCCGGCAAGAGTCACTACTTTATCGGAAATGATCGGAAACACTGGCATACTGACATTCCCCAGTATGGGCGAGTTGCCTACGAAGGGGTCTATCCCGGCATCGATCTGGCCTTTTACGGAACGAACAGACAACTGGAATATGACTTTGTCGTCAGACCGGGTGCAGACCCGAAAAAGATCATGATTACCTTTTCGGGCATGGATACCATCGATCCGGAAAAGAACGGCGGCCTGATTCTTAAGATGGGAAGTGACACGATCGTTCATCACGCTCCGAAAATTTACCAGGAGATTAACGGTGAAAAGCGAAACATCAAGGGGCACTATGTGCTGTACGACGGAAACAGGGCCGGGTTTCATGTTGCACCCTATGACACCAGAAGACCGCTGGTCATTGACCCGGAGCTTACGTATTCGACCTATATCGGTGGCATTAACCTTGACAACTGTAACGGCATTGCCATTGATTCGAGCGGTCATGCTTACATTACGGGTGGAACTGATTCACCTAACTTTCCCATAAATAATCCCCAAGTAAAGAACTCAGGCAGAGACGTTTTTATAACTAAGCTGGATTCTGATGGTTCAACTTTAATGTATACAACATATCTCGGTGGCAGCAATAATGATGAAGCATTCAGTATTGCCATCGACAGTAATAAAAATGTATTTATTACAGGGAAAACATCGTCTTCAGCAGATTTTCCAATGGTAAATCCTGTACAGAATATTTATGGTGGAAACCCAAGTGATGCCTTCGTTATCAAAATTGATGATACAGGTTCTGTCATATCATACTCGACATACCATGGCGGTGACCTTGAAGATGTTGGTTATGGAATAGCAGTGGACAATGTCGGAGACGCATATGTTACGGGGTATACTTTTTCTACCAATTTTCCGACACAAAACCCATATCAAACCTATGTTCCAGGCAGTGGTAATAATGTCTTCGTAACCAAAATAAATTCAGTCGGTCCTGCTCGCACGTACTCAACATATCTCTGTGGAAGTAACGACGATTATGGTCAATCAATGGCTGTTGACAGTGCTAAAAATGCATATGTGACAGGTTATACAGATTCAGTTGACTTTCCTACTGCTGGAACTCCCAGCCCTGCCCAAAGTTCTAAAAATAATGGCAATGACGCTTTTGTTACCAAGTTAAGTGATAACGGATCTTCTCTTGTTTACTCCACATTCGTCGGTGGGAGATTTGAAGATCATGGACAAGGAATAGCCGTTGACACCGATGGAAATGCTTATATAACGGGAAGGACTACATCAGATGACCTTCCAACGACCGGTTCTTCATATCAAAGCAGTATTGCAACCGGACAAGATGCTTTTATCCTTAAACTTAATACGGCTGGCTCCTCGTTTGTTTATTTGACATATCTTGGAGGAAACAGGACTGACGAAGGCCTCGGCATTGCCGTCGACGGCAATAAATATGCATATGTAACAGGCAGGACTTTATCATCGGACTTTCCGACGACTG
>JAFGQS010000010.1 GCA_016935565.1 Deltaproteobacteria bacterium | reverse complement strand
CTTTTTTTGATAGACTTTAAATACTGAACGGCTTATGGATAAAGTCACCATCATTTTGTAGGAACATTATTCGAATAATTGTAAATATTGATTTTTCATTAAGTCTATCACAGTTTAAAGCTTTTCTTCATTACCGAATAACCGATTTCTTAAGATAATGTCGTTTTATTCGGTTTTCGACCAGTCTGGAGCTGTTTCTCAATTCCTGAATCGTCCCGTTAACCTGTGTTATGAAAGAAGCAATGTAAAATTTCTTGCCACCGCCCATATAATGCTTATATTAGTTCCAAATCAACCAAGATCGATAACTATTACAGGATTGCTTCCTGACCAGTCTGTTGCCCAAGTATAAAGGGATATACGCAATCGGCAGTTAAGCATGAATCCACTGAAGAATAAAACGGGCCCACCCATGATGGCCTGAAAGGATACCCCTCTCAATGGAACAAAAAGATTATTATGAAATTCTTGGCTTAGAACAAAACGTAACGACAAAGCAGATCAAGAATGCTTACCGCAAATTAGCCCTGCAATACCATCCGGACCGAAACCGGGACGATCCCACAGCAGCCGACAAAATGAAAGCTGTGAATGAGGCATATGCAGTTCTTTCAAACCCCCAAAAAAGGAACGAATACGATGCAATACGGCAGCAATTTGGATCATCAGCATATACCCGTTTCAGACAAACCTATTCTGAACAGGACATTTTTAGTGGTTCGGATATTAACCGTATTTTTGAAGAAATAGCCCGTAGTTTCGGATTACGGGGATTCGATGAAATATTTAAAGAATTTTACGGTCAAGGTTACCGGACTTTTGAATTCAAACAGCCGGGATTTACCGCACGGGGTTTTATGTTTACCGGACCCTTCGGCGGAAAAAATCAAAATTCAACAGCCATTCCGACAGGTGGTGTCCTTGGAAAGTTATCCCGGCATCTATTTAAAAAAATCAGCGGCATTGAACTCCCGGAAAACGGAAGAGATATTGATGAAATTATCTACCTGAGCCCCGAACAGGCAAATCGTGGAGGGCCTCATCCATATTTGTTTAAGAAAAAATTAAAAAAACTGATGATAACCATTCCCTCTGGTGTAAGAGATGGCCAGAAAATAAGACTTTCAGGGATGGGGGAAGACGGAACAAGCGGAGGAAAATCCGGAGATCTTTATCTGAAAGTACATATTAAGAAACCCCTGCTCGAGAAGTTGAGTGACCTGATTTCGTGCATTCGTAATTAAGATTGGCTTTGAGAACTCACTTTATCAATACAGAAAACATCTGAATGCTATTCGGGCATCACATGAAGCATATACATACACAGAAACGAAACCATTCAGTCGATCCGAATGCCGAACTACCAACCACCGCTGCCGTCGATGTCAAGAGTGATACAGAACGAAGCAGATCGGTGAAGGTATTCGCTTCCAGCGACTCACACAATCATAACTATCAATTTTCTATTTGCGATCAAATTCAACTTTAACGGTCTCCAGAAGCGGACCTTCAAATAAGCATAACCTGATCGTTTTCAATGAAGATTCAGGATATTCCGCAAAGAATTCTTTCACAGCCTTCCCATAGGCACGGGCGCATATGTGATGAGGAACGGCAAATATTCCTGAACTGATACCGGGGAATGAAAGGGAAGACCAACTGCATGAATAACTCCCTTGAACGGTAAATCGCCTGCTGTCGTTACAACTGCATCACCCACGGAAATGACTCCTCGCTTTCTAATAAGCTCGTTGCCCTCTTCGACAAGACGGGGTCCCGCGGCACCGGCAATGGCAGCCGCAACTCCGCCACCATGTGCCAGCATACCGTTGGCCGCATTGACAATACAGTCAACGGGTTCGGCAAGAAGATTATGGATGACCACACAAAATTCCCGCCCGCCGGTGAATTCAATACGTTTTACCAGCGTTCCGGCCATTGTTTCACTCCTTATAATCATCGTGCTTTTTTTATGAAATTCGAAATGCGAATTCCTCTTTTTTAAACAGGGATAAAACGGTGATCTGCTAAAAGCAGGCATGAACTGCTGCAACCTGTAACTTGTAAGCCTGCTCCCATGAAAACGGAAGAAGGATGAGGGTAATCCCGACATTTCGGAACAAGTGACCTTTTTCATCAACCGCTCAAGGCTTTTTCGTTTTCTTTCTTATAGTCTCCCTCTGACGTTTCTTCTTTTCTCTCATTAATCGGGATATATCTTTTTGTCTCCGCGTGATCCTTTCTTTTGACATACCCGTCAACTCCTCAATTCAAATGTGATCTCATGATGTTATTGCGGCCACATCAACCGGGTGGTCTGCCGAACAGATAATGTATAAAATGGAAAATGAGTGGGGCCGTCAGGATTATAAAGACAATACGAAAGAAATGGAATGCAAGCACAACCGGAGAATTGGCTTTGCTTTCTGCTGCCAGGGAGATCATTGCAACCATGGCCCCCGGGCTTGTGCTCAGGTACGATGTCGATGAGTCAAGCAATCCGGTCTTAATCAGAGCAATACAGATTCCCAGACCGGCAGCAACAAGTACCAAAGTTGAGATTATCACCGGTACGGCAATTTTCGCGAACAATTTATTCATATCCGGCGAATAACTGATCCCAACCATAATTCCGATCAGGATCTGTATAACGAACGTATAACTTTTGGGGATGTCAAAATCTTTCTGCACCAGCATTTTGAAGGCTATAACCGCCAGCATGGCTCCGATGAGAGTCCCGCCTGTCACTTTCAGACGATACCCCAATAATCCACCTGCCGTTCCCACAACAAGATAAATCAACAAACCAGTGATGTTATTCATGACACCTCCCGACTTTCAATTCAACAATTCCTCCCAATCTTACAAATCCTAAACATCATAGTTACAAACACCGTTGTCTATCACCGCAGTTCCGGTTTCGGCGTTTATGACTCGCCACAGGGCCCTTCCCTCTTCGGTCTTCCAGATAAGCGTCTGTATCGGTACGCCGGGGTATAGAAAGTGCGAAAATCGGCAGGCAAGACGTTTTAGTTTTTCCGGATTCCCCGGAGTAAGTTCCCGGATAAGAGCACGACAGCCGTATCCCAGGGTGCAGGCTCCATGCATGATTGGCTTTTCAAAACCTGATTTTTCGGCAAACTCGGGGTCTACATGAAGCTCGAAATAATCACCGGTAAGACGATATAAAAGATTCTGATCGGGAGAAGGTAATGCATCCACAACATAAGTGGGTTCCGACCCGGGATATGTGATCACCCGTTTTGGTACCGGATCACTTCCGAATCCGCCGTCGTGGCGGGCGAAAAGAGTATAGATATTGGTAAAGAGTTTCCTGCCCTTTGAATCAAAGGTATCGCTTTCTCCAATTACCAGGGCACCCCGATCCTTACCCTTGTCGTAGTACCGGTTTATCGTACCTTCGGTGACAAATACCCCGTCACGGGGAATTGTCTCATGAAAAATCAATTCGTGCTCACCATGAAGAATACCAGACAGGTTTATGTCTGATTCTCTTGCAATACACCAGAAAAAATCGAAAGTCGTTGCAAGGGCAAACATGGGTATAACTTTCAGGCTTTTTTCATAACAAAATTCCAACTCGGTAGAACCGGCACCCACGGCAAGTGCATAGAGAACAATATCTTTCCAGGAATATTCCCGGGTAAGTGGGCCGATCTTCTTTCCGAGTGCGTCCATATTCAGGGCCATACGTTTCCCTCCTTTGCCGTACAATCACGATTATACGATTGTCTATTGCTTAAGGCCTGTTGCCCATTAAGATCAGGCATATATTGCATGGTAAACATGTATAAGCTTAAACAATCTGTCCGAATCTCAGCGTTCAACTCCTAAAGCCCGTTTTATCTCCATCGCCGGAACCTGACCTATTGCATTCATTTTCCATCGGCCGCTTGGAGGTTCAAATTTGACTTTCACCAACCCCCATTGCTGCAAAATATAGTACGTTCATGACCGATATTCCGGCAGTTAATTGCAAAAGCATGACAAATAATCCCACTTCTTCAGGAGAAAATCAAGGTTTGATCAATGATATTCATGAGCAAAAATATATTGCGAACATAATGATACGGATTTTAATATTGAAGCTCCCCGCAACAAGTTGTGGGGAATCTTCGATTGTCAAGGAAGATGTTTATTAGTATTCGCTCGCTAACCCCGCCGCAAGCAGCGGGGAATGCGCTCGCTGTTCAATTCAATGCTTTTTATACTGAGATCTTTTCTGACAGAGAAAATTAGGTTTTTTGTCATGCCCGATCATTCACTTTTATTCACAATTTCATACCATAGCTGATTGATTTATGTTAGAATTTACATCCATTTTGAAAGGCTATCGTGAAGTTATTTCATGTAACATAACTCCGGACTATCAGGATCACCCTGAAATCAAACAAAACACGTTCTGTAACGCGATCACATATGACTTTTTTTGCAATTTAGATATGATTACCAAGGTCATACCGTGACTTAATAAATCTGAAGTTACCGGATTACGAAAAATTCAAGAGGGAAGCTTATGTATAAAATAGCGGTTATTCCGGGTGACGGAATTGGCAAAGAAGTCATAAAAGAGGGCATACAGGTTCTCGATGCAGCGGGCAACAGATTCGGATTTTCTCTTGAATGGCGTATCTTCCCGTGGGGATGTGATTATTACGTTACAAACGGCACAATGATGCCGTCGGACGGATTGGAACAATTAAAAAAGTTCGACGCCATATTCCTGGGTGCCGTGGGTACTCCCGGTGTTCCTGATCACATATCCCTCTGGGGTCTTCTCATTCCGATTCGACGTGAATTCCGGCAATATGTGAATGTGCGACCTGTGAGATTACTCCGGGGGATAACAAGCCCCTTGAGAAACAAAACCGTCGGAGATATTGATTTCTATGTCGTGAGGGAAAATAATGAGGGCGAATATTCAAATATCGGCGGCAGGATTTATACGGGAACGGAGGATGAAATTACCGTCCAGGAATCGGTCTTTACCAGAAGAGGCGTGGAACGGATACAGAGATTTGGTTATGAACTGGCGAAAAAACAGGACAGGAAACACCTCACTTCGGCTACAAAATCGAATGGAATCGCCTTTACAATGCCCTATTGGGATGAAATATTTGCAGAACTCTCTTCGGCCTACCCCGATGTTGAAACAGATCAATTCCACATCGATGCCCTGTGTGCTAAAGTCGTTCTCGACCCCGGTTATTTTGATGTCATCGTTGCAAGCAACCTGTTCGGAGATATTATTTCAGACCTCGGACCGGCCGTCGCAGGAAGTCTTGGTATCGCCGCCTCGGGCAATCTGAATCCGGAGAGAGAATTCCCCTCTATGTTTGAACCGGTCCACGGTTCCGCTCCGGATATTGCCGGAAAAGGAATTGCAAATCCTATCGGACAGATATGGTCCGGTGCCATGATGCTCGAACATCTTGGGCAGCCGCATGCGGCTCGTGTTATTGAAGATGCCATAGAAACAGCCCTTGATGATCGCAATATTAAAACCCCTGATCTGGGTGGCACTGCGACAACTGAAGAATTAGGAAAAACCATTGCTGATATCGTTGCCGATTGAAAAAATCAAAAGGTAAAAAACCTATGAAGATTTCACGGGTGGAAACTATTCCCATCAAGCAGGAGTTGAAAGAACCGTTTGGTAACGCCCAGGGCTGGACGACCGCCCGCCAATATCTCATTGTCAGGATAACGGCAGACGACGGTACTGTCGGGTACGGTGAATGCTGGGGACCAATTGCCGGCAACCACCAGGTTGTCAAGGATATCATTACACCCATGCTGCTGGGTGAAGACCCTCTGGATACTTCCGTTCTCTGGGAAAAGATTCATTTTAAACTGCGCTGGGCGTATCATTCTTTTGCCCCCTATTCCGCTCTCAGTGGTATCGATATTGCCCTTTGGGACCTTAAGGGGAAACTTCTCGAACTTCCTGTTCATAAACTACTGGGTGGTACCTTTCGTGACAGGGTCCTTGCATACGCTACGGGACATTATTTCCGCAACGTCGATACCATCGAACAGCAGATAGCTATTATTGAAGATGAAGCACGGTCGAATCTTGCCAAGGGTTTTCGAATGCTGAAGTTAAAAATCGGCCTTGCACTTCTGGGATGGGGAACAAAGGAAGACATTCTGCTTATGGAAGCGTTCAGACGCACACTCGGCGATGATATCGATTTCATGATTGATGCTAACTGCGCCTATACCATCCCGGAAGCACTCGAAGTGGGCCGGTCCTGTGAACAACTGGGAATATACTGGTTCGAAGAGCCGGTTCCGCCTCATGATTACGATGGATATGCCTTCTTGAGCAGCAAACTCGATGTACCTATTGCCGGCGGTGAGGGATGGGCTCTGGTGAGCGAGTTCAATGAAGTCTTCAAGCGCCGAGCCGTGAGCTATGCTCAACCCGATGTCTGCTCCGCCGGGGGTATCACGGAGGTCCAGAGAATTGCGGCACTGGCGCAGGCGGTGAATATTGACTGTATCCCGCACGCCTGGGGAACACCGATTGCTATTGCATCGTCACTGCATGTCCTGGCGAATAAACCAGGGAAGGCCCTCTTGGAATTCGACCAGTCCGATAACCCAATACGGGAACATCTCGTAGAAGACCCGTTTCGTCTTGAGGGCCAGTATGTTCGTGTTCCCACCGGGCCAGGTCTAGGAATAACAATAGACGAAAAGATGCTGGACAAATTCAGGATCGATACATAAAGCTAATAAAGGAGGTACGATTGTCGGATATTTGTTTTAATAACCTCGGTATATTATGTATTTCAATTAATAATTGAAAGGAGAAAAAGTAAATGAAGAAATGTAAAGTTATGATCTTCTTAATGGTCGTACTGGTTGGAATGACCTTTGCATCTGCAGCATTAGCCGAGTATCCCGACAAGCCGGTCACTTACGTGATTTGTTTCAATCCCGGGGGTGAATCCGATATCACAGCACGAATTCAACAGCAGCCCCTTGAAAAGATTCTTGGTGTACCGGTCGTGATGGTCTACAAAAAAGGTGGTGGCGGCGCCGTGGGATGGTCAGAGCTGATGCGCACCAAACCTGACGGATACACCATCTACGGCACCAACCTGCCCCATACCATCGTACAGCCGATGACACGTGGAAATGCGGGGTACGAAACGGAAAAGATAAACAATGTATACATGTTTGAATTCACACCGGACATTCTTGCAGTGAAAGCAGACAGTGAAATTAAAACACTGGATGATTTTGTCAAATACGCCAAAGAGAACCCCGGGATCAGTGTGGGTGGCAGCGGCCAACCGTCAGCAAACAGCCTTGGCTGTGAAGCCTTTGGAAAGGTTGCCGGTCTCAAGCTTACCTATATTTCATTTACCGGCTCGGGAGCGGCCGTTCCTGCACTTCTGGGTGGCCACGTCAAGGCACTGATGACCTACACGTCCATGGCAGCTCAATACCCTGATAAGATTCGCGCTCTGGCGGTAGCAGCAGACAAGAGGGCAAAAGCCCTTCCCGATGTACCCACGTTTAAAGAACTTGGTTATGAGTTCGTCGAAGGAGCATACCGGGGAGTCGCTGTTCCTCCGGGAACACCGAAAGAGATAAAACAGAAACTGGAGCAGGCATTTGAAAAGGTCAATTATGATCCTGTCGTCGTTAAGAAAATGGAAGATCTCGGTTTCATTATGGAATATTACGGTGAAGGTGCATCGAAAGAACTTGTCGCGAAACTGTCGGTATATTATCGTCAGCTATTGAAAGATCTGGGTCTGCTTAAATAATAATTTTACAGAGGAGTCGGAACGTGCTCGAAGCTATCGCTGCTTCTTTCAGTCATATCTTTACCGTTAAAGTTATTCTGATGATCATTGCCGGCCTGTTCGGCGGCCTCATGGCAGGAGCACTACCGGGGCTGACCGCCACAATGGCGGTCGCCCTCCTCGTTCCATTTACGTTCACCATGAATCCAACGGAAGGACTGATCGTTCTGGGAGCCATTTATATGGCATGTATTTATGGCGGTTCCTTCTCGGCAATTCTCGTCAACACACCGGGCACTCCGTCATCGATCGGAACCACGTTCGACGGATATCCCATGGCCAAGAATGGCGAGGGAGAACGGGCTATTCTTATCGCCACCTTTTCCTCCGCCTATGGTGGAATCATCGGTGTCTTTTTTCTCCTTTTTCTCTCACCACCGCTCGCCAACGTTGCCCTGAAGTTCGGCCCCCCCGAATACTTCTGGATGGCGGTTTTCGGGATTACGATTATATCGTCACTTGCATCGAAAAATGTTCTGAAGGGATTCATCGGTGGTGCTATCGGTCTCTTAATCAGCACGGTCGGCATTGCCCCGATCGGCGGAGATGTCAGATTTACAGCTGGTTACCCTCAATTGCAGGGAGGAATCGAACTTATTGTGGCATTGATCGGTTTTTTCTGTATCCCCGAAGCACTGACCATGATCAGTAATCGAACACAGAAATTTCATCTCACAGAGGCAGAACATAAAGGCGGTATACTGCTCAAAACCTTCCTTGATGTTATGAAACGACAGGGTAATCTTCTGCGATCATCCATTGTGGGAACTATTGTGGGAATCCTTCCGGGTGCCGGCGGCAGTGTAGCGAATCTTGTCGCCTACAACGAAGCGCTCAGGGTTTCAAAAACACCGGAAAAGTTCGGTACCGGTATCCCTGACGGTATCATCGCTACTGAAGCCTCGAATAACGCCGTTGTCGGTGGAGGCATGATACCACTGGTGACCCTCGGTATTCCCGGAGCCCCCCCTGATGCGGTACTCTATGGGGTCCTTCTGCTGCATGGTCTCAGGCCCGGTCCCGAATTATTCACGACGCACTCCGAAGTGGTTTATACCTTTATTATGTCACTGTTTGTGGCGACCATTCTCATGATTCCCGTGGGCATTACGGCGGGACGGCTCCTGCATCGAACCGTTGTCCGGCTTCCCATTCGTTTTCTCGCTCCCATAATCTTTTTTCTCACAATTATCGGATCGTACTCAATCCGAAATAATGTCATCGATGTATATATCATGCTCACTCTCGGTGTTATCGGCTATATTTTGAAACGTCTCGATTTTCATCCCGGGCCTATCACTCTGGGCTTGATTCTCGGTCCCATCGGGGAGATGGGCTTCGTCCAGGCACTTTTAATGGGTCAAGTCCTGCCGAATAAATGGATGATTCTCTTTAACCGTCCCCTCTCCTGGGT
>JAFGQS010000094.1 GCA_016935565.1 Deltaproteobacteria bacterium | reverse complement strand
TTGATACGGGGACACTGCAATTATTGAGGGCTATCTCGCAGTGCGGTGACGGTCGCAGAAAATCAAAGGTAATCATTCTGGTTATGGATACTCCGTCAGTATCTTTCGGCACGATAAATGAGGTGAAGTCCTTTCGGTTATCATTGTCGACGTCGGTGACGGCGAGGACAATATAGAAGTCTGCAATAGAACCGTTTGTCAGAAACGATTTATGTCCGTTGATAACATAGACATCATCTTTGCGGACTGCGGATGTTTTCAAGTATTTCGGATGTGCTTTTGCCTCCGGTTCGGATATAGCAATCGATGGTGTTAGATGACCGAGTGCCAACTCTGGCAGGTATTGCTCCTTCTGCTTTTCGCTGCCGAATTCACCGAAGAAATACCGGGAGGTAACCTGATTTATCATCCATGAGAGGGACAGACCCATATTATATCCTCGGCGGACGAGCGCTTCTCCCGCAACGGATATAGCGAGATACGTTCCCCCGGACCCGCCATATTCTTCCGGAACACCAAGACCCATCAGCCCTTCGTCACCCATCTTCCGCCAGATATCAAAGGGGAATCCTTCCAGTGTATGGAGGTCATCCCGCGGCGCGATAGTCTGCGCGGCGAATCGGCCGACGTGATCCTGGAGAGATATCAATTGCTCATCGATTCCCGTTGCCATAGTGTTTGCCTCTCTTGTGCATAGGTTATGAAATCAGAAACGTGAATACCCCGTTTTTAAACGGGGATGAAACGTTTACCTGCCGAGGGCAGGTATAAATATGATAAACATTCCTTAGAACGCCCCGCCTTCAAGCGGGGAGTTTCACTTGTAATTAAATCTGTCAAAAAAACTTCCCAGGATCTTCTTGAAAGACTCTACTTCTCCTTCGGAAAATCCTGATTTTATCTGTTCATTAACTCTCCTGAAAACACCGATTGATTTGCTGACCTCGTCAATTCCGTCCTGGGTTATGTGGATTTGAGAGACTCTCCGGTCATGAGGGCTGGAATTTCGTTTCACGAAACCGGCTTTTTCCAGACGATCGATCAGACCCGTAATGGTGGAATTATCGATTGATAGGATCTGGCTCAATTCGGTCATGGTACGGCCGCTTTTCTGCTTCAATAGAGCAAGAATTCCCCCTTGTGCGATGGTGATCTTGAGTCCTTCCTTGGTAAGTTCATTTTTTAGGTAATTTCGCAGTTTCTGCTGCGCCGTGAACACCAGGTATATAATCCGATCATCTGAGGCCATGGACATATTCCTTTCAAATTGTTTTTGATGCCTATATTTGGCATACCAAATAAATATTGTCAAGGGAATTGTGCGGGAATCTGAGAAACAAAATTATTACTATTCTCTGCGAACAATAACTTTTACGGATGATGAAAAAATGATGGTTGATCGGGCGACCGATTTCTATTATGAAGACCTATTATAACAATGGAGGATAGAATGGAAATTAGACACGGTTTTGAGTTGGTGAAAGATGTCACCATAAGCGAACTACGAACCCAGGCGAGGTTCTACCGACATATCAAAACGGGTGCCGAGCTCCTGTCGCTTATTAATAACGACGAAAATAAAGTATTTGGTATTACCTTCCGTACCCCGCCTGCCGATTCAAGCGGTCTGCCTCATATCCTGGAACACTCCGTTCTCTGCGGATCACGGAAATACCCCGTGAAAGAGCCGTTCGTGGAGATTCTCAAAGGGTCTCTTCAAACGTTTCTCAATGCATGTACCTATCCCGACAAGACCTGTTACCCCGTGGCAAGTCAAAATGTGCAGGATTTTTACAATCTCATCGATGTGTATCTCGATGCGGTTTTTTACCCCCGTATCTCTTCCTTCATCTTTCAGCAGGAGGGGTGGCACTACGAACTGGCGAGCCCGGACGATCCGATTATCTATAAGGGAGTTGTCTTCAATGAGATGAAGGGTGCCTATTCATCTCCCCAACGGCTGATCGCTACCTGTTCCCAGCAATCGCTCTTTCCCGACAACAGTTACGGGTTAGATTCGGGAGGAGACCCCGAACGAATACCGTACCTCAGTTTCGAACAGTTCAGCGATTTTCATCGAAACTATTATCACCCATCCAATGCGCGCATCTTCTTCTCCGGTGACGATGATCCTGATCGACGCTTGAGCCTGGTGGATGAATATCTGAGGGATTTTGACAGATCGGATGCAGCCTCAACGGTACCCCTTCAAAGCCGTTTCGACGGTCCGAAGCGTTTTGTTCATTCCTATGCATCGGGGGAAGATGAGTCACTGCGATCAAAAGGTATGGTAACCGTCAACTGGCTCCTTACGGAAACAACGGATGCCGAAATCAATATGGCACTCCATATCTTGAGTTACATTCTGGTCGGAATGCCCGGGTCTCCCCTTCGAAAAGCCCTGATTGATTCCGGTCTGGGCGAAGATCTCACCGGGTCGGGGCTGGAAGACGAATTGAGGCAGATGTATTTTTCTGTCGGGTTAAAGGGCATTCATGTAGAGAAGGCCGATGATCTTGAAAAGCTCATCCTCGAGACATTATCCGGTCTGGTAAAGAATGGTATCGATCCACGGACCATCGAGGCAGCACTCAATACGGTTGAGTTCCGATTGCGGGAGAACAATACGGGGACTTACCCGCGGGGGCTGGTATTCATGCTCCGCTGTCTGACGACCTGGCTGTATGATAGTGACCCGCTGCTCCTGTTACCATTTGAGTCGTACCTGTCGGGGATACGGTCCCGCTTGCAGAGTGATACGGTATTTTTCGAAAATCTGATTGACCGTTTTTTCCTCAAGAACTCGCATCGTACAACGGTGATCTTGCAGCCCGATGCAGCGCTGGGACAAAAGACGGAAGAAACTGAGAGAAAAAAACTTGCCGATGTAAAAGCCGGCATGTCGAACGATGAAGTGCAATCGATTATCGAGAACACACAGCAGCTTCAGCACTTGCAGGAAACTCCTGACACCCCCGAAGCGCTGGCATCAATCCCCGTTCTGAAACTCGGTGACCTGGACAAAGAGAATAAGATCATTCCTCTCGAACTTATCGATGAAAAAGAAACCAGAATCCTGTATCACAACCTCGAGACGAACGGCATTGCCTATATTGATGTAGGCTTCGATCTGCATACAGTGCCGCAGCACTGCCTTCCGTATGTACCCCTCTTCGGAAGAGCGCTTCTTCAGATGGGAACGGAAGAGGAAGATTTTGTAAAACTCTCGCAGAGGATCAGCAGAAAAACAGGGGGGATACGATCGACATCATTTACATCCGTTATCAAGGACAGCAGGGAAACATCGGCATGGCTCTTCCTTCGCGGGAAGGGCATGGTACATCAGGTAGAGGATCTTTTTCAGATTGTAAGCGACATCCTGCTCTCTCCCAGACTCGATAATAAAGATCGTTTCCGGCAGATGGTGCTGGAAGAAAAGGCACGACAGGAACAAAAAATGATACCCGGAGGACATCAGATTGTTAACCTCCGTCTACGGTCCCATTTCAGTGAGGCAGGCTGGGCAGCAGAGCAGATGAGCGGTGTAAGCTATCTCTTCTTCCTGCGAAAACTCGTGGAAAAGGTCGATCAGGACTGGCCTTCAGTCCATGCTGTCCTGAGGGACATGCTGTTTAAGCTGGTAAATCGGGCTTCCATGATTGTAAACGTCACAACTGATGACGACGGGTGGTCCCCTGTGAAAAATCATATGATTCGGTTCTTGAGTGATGTGCCGATACGACCGGCAGAGAGAATCGCGTGGAGTCCTGATCAATTTGACGGTTTTGAGGGCATGACCATTCCCGCCCAGGTTAATTATGTGGGCAAAGGTGCGGATCTGTATAAACTCGGGTACAGGTATCACGGTTCTGTCAGGGCGATTTCCCGGTATCTCCGGACCTCGTGGCTGTGGGATCGTATTCGTGTCCACGGTGGTGCCTACGGTGCATTTTGTCAGTTCAACAGCCTGTCCGGCGTGCTCAC
>JAFGQS010000093.1 GCA_016935565.1 Deltaproteobacteria bacterium | reverse complement strand
GTAAATAAACAATACATACCGATGCAACCATGAGTACGGAGCAACAATTTTACCGAGGCAGGGCTCGTGAGACCCTGCCTTTTTAATTAATAGCTGTTGCCATATTTTTAATGCAGCAATTTTGAACATAATGATCGCATATCATCATTGTCGGCTGAGATCTTCATCTGTTGACAACTGATGAATAGCATGAAAATGTCCGGTATCAAAACACCACCGTTTCTATTTTAGATTCATCTTATATTTGTAAAATAAGTAACCTCGCTGTTTGGCTTCCGATAATGGAACCGTGCACGTGCCGATAAAATTATTTTGTATTAATCAGTTATGATGGTAAGATACGTGCTATCTCATACGGGGGCAAGCTTATGAAGCGAAGGAAGTTAGTGGCAGCAGGATTGTGTTTGATTTTCGTTTTTATCACTGCCTGCGGTATGATCGGCTCTTCAGGGTCCTCTGGACAAACCGAGGAAGAACTACTGGCACAGTTGAAGGAAAAACTTGAAGAAGGTGATCATGTCGACACGAGGGATGAAGACGGTCAAACATCACTGATGTGGGCTGCGGCGATGAATTCTCTGAAAATAGCAAAACTGATGATTGAAAACGGTGCCGATATCAATGCAAAGGACAAGAACGGGCAAACGCCGTTGATATATGCGGCTATGAAAAATTCATTGGATGTGGCGAAGCTACTGCTCGAAACCGGTGCGGATGTAGAGGTAAAGGATACCTTTACCCTGACGGCATTGATGTGGGCGGAGGTGAAACGACACGATAAAATGATAGAACTGCTGAGAAAGCACAGGGAACAATGATCGCTTCCCTTATATCTATGTTCAATATGAAAACCCTTATTCTTTTCTTTTTAATTGTTTTTACCTTCACTCCGGCCAGTGCCGGGGATATGATACATACTGACAGAAAGGTCTTACCGAAACCTGAGATGTCTTCAGTATCGTGCCCGTCAGATACGGTAACAGACAATTCTCTCGACGGAAAACAGTATAACACGATCGGGTTTCATTTCTATGAACATGGTTCTTATGAAGCGGCAATCAAATATTACCTGAAAGCTATTGATTTCAAACCCGAATATCCGGTGACATATAACAATCTTGGCATTGTGTACCTGAAACGACATGAGCTCGATTCCGCTGAACAATGTTTCCGAAAAGCGATCTCCCTCGATCCAGTATACGTTAAGGCGATATGTAATTTAGCAGTCGTGTGCCTCAAACAAAAAAGAAATGCCGAGGCATTGGACATGTATAATAGAGCAAAAAAGATAGATCCTTCATACGTTCAGAAGAGGGTTTCTCTTTTCAAAGAAAGTTTCAAGACTTTTTTGGAATGACTGCCGCAGGAATTATCATGACAATCTCATAAGAATTGACGATAACATGCCCCCGTTTTTTCGTTTCTTTCGAACTGTTACTCGAGTGCTGAATGTTAGACTTTAACTATTTGTTATTATTCATCATTGCTGATCGATATATGTTTTGACAGGTAATTCACCAGTGCATATATTATAAGCAAGATGTTGTTGAGGGTATAAAAGGCTTGGAAAAATTAACAGAAGCAGGGGAAAACGTGGAATCCCCGGCTTACATGAAAGAATAGAGTGGAGGAAAAAATGGACAGGAAAAATTGGGTTTTTACATTATTCCTGGTTTCCATAACTGCCCTGTTTTTATTTTCAGGGTGTGCAGGAATGTACGTAAATACAAAAGGCTACGGGACAATAAGGCCGAATAAAGCGGTTACACAGGCATTTGAAAGTTATGCGGTAAAACCGGATCATGTTTATTACGTCAGCGGGTCCGAGAGTCATCCGACTGCCATCATCGCTATCGATAAGAGATATACACTGGAGACCGACTTGTGGAAAAGAAGGGTTGTCGATCCGGATAAAGCCTCGTACCCCAAGGATGCTCCGTACCCGCTTGGGATAAAATTTACGCTTCGTTACTATGTTGATGGAATGCAACATATGGCACATTCCGAACAGTACTTCTCATTGACAGGATTTGATATACTGGATGACAAGGGCAATGATATCGGTGACTGGTATTCGCTTCTCAATGCGAAAACGGTAATAAGGATGCTTGGAGAAAACAGAGTATCCGCTACGCCACCGCCCATTGACCTGTATGAGAGATTTGAAAGAGACGGTCGAGAAGATGCTATCTGGAGATTCTGATCACACGCAAATTAAACTTGATCAAGCTCGAATCGACAATTATTCCAATTCTTTTATTTCGAAAAGATTTCCATCATAATCTTTTACAAAGATGAGTTGTGTGTCACCTCGGGGGATTCGTTTCACCTCCAGGCCCTGCGTCTCGCATTGCTCCGCAAATTGATCTCTGTTTGTAACTTCGAGGCACAGGTGTTCGAACAGGGGTGATGCCTGGGAATCGATATCCGCGATAAATATCTCAACGGTCAGTTGTTCACTTCCGAAAAGCATGAACTGGCATTCTTGGGCGATCCCGAATATCTGTTCCGCCAGCCTTGGTTCGAGGGTAGCCGTTTTTATGTGCTGCAGTCCCAGAATACCGCCATAGAAACGGTCTGCATGTTCCCGGGAACGACAGACAACGGCCGCATGATGCAGTCTCATGGTTGCTCCTTTCACTTCACTCTTTTTTCAGTGTTTTGACGAGGTCGTCTACGTTTTGAACGGCCTCATTGACGGTATCGACGGATATAAATTCGTAGTCGTCGTCCACAAGATCGATGCGGGGGCAGTGAAGCCCGATGACCGGTGTTCCGCTTTTCAGGGCGATGGCGATTTCAGAAAGCGTTCCGGCACTTCCATCCAATGCGATGATAATATCGGGAGTCTTGGCGTTTATGATGTTTCTCGCATCGTACATTCCCGTATAGATTGGTATATCGACGAACTCATTGGGGTATCCCTTGAGGGGGCGTTTTTTTTCGCTGGGAAGAATGGCAATGACGAGACCGCCGGAACAATGAGCTCCTTCGGATGCCGCCTTCATGACGCCACCGCCACCGCCGGTAAGAAGAACATATCCCCTGTGTGCGACAGCTTCTCCCAGGGCATATGCTTCTTTAACGGCCGGTGAATCGTTTTTATGGCTTCCCATAATTCCGATAATAACAGGTTTCCGTCTGATAGAGACTCGAGGCATGTGAAATGTTCTCCCTAAAGAAACAGTAATAGTTTATCGACAAGTTTCAAAATGACGATAAGCATGGCTCCGCGGTTATTGATCTGGGATATGTAATATCCCCCATCCCCCATCTTATAGCATATATCATACAATTGATTACTTTTCCCGCTCCGATGTTACGGGAGCTCTTTATCAAGTCGATTGATTCTGAAATCCAAGAGTATATCCATAAATTGCGGATTATCAAGAGGATTGTTGTGCATCCCGAATAAGTGAGTTTCACAGGAACAGTCGGATGATCCGAACCCCGGTATATACCAGTGTGTAATCGTGCGGAGTGCGTCAGCCAATTCATGTTCGAGCGGATCACTGGATCTGACGGGCAGGGCCGTGCACTGATCGGCATGATTTCTAAGATAATCGATATGCCAGAAAAATTTTTTCCGCTTTCTCAGGTGCCGCTGGATACGTTGTGTAAGGTGTCGTCTGGCGGACCCGACATAGAGGTAAAAGCCTCTTTGGAAGTGAATTGTTCCCAGTTTCCCAATGGAAATGTTTGTATCCTCTCGAATATTCAGGATGATGATATAACTTCCGCTGTCATGTGCTTCTCTGCCGATCAGGTCCCACGGAATTTCGAGTTGCCGGATGTGTGTACCCAGAGACAGGTCGTGAGACCATTCCACCGCTATCGCTTTCATCATGATATCGTTTCTCGATTCAATGAATGTGCGGGCAAAGTCGAGGTCCGTATGGTAGTCGGGTAGAAAATAACGGGCATGGGGCCAGTGAACGAGAAAAATAACCGCCGATGGGATTCCCTGACGCGATAATTCAGCCAGTTCTCGTAAGTGCTTTCGTCCCCGTGTGGTTACGGCATCGGGAAACATGGCTATCGTCTTACCGAAAAGAGTACACGATTTGACCTCAAGGAAAAGCGGACGGTCATCGTTTGTGAGCAGGAAATCAAAACGGCTGTGACCCACGGATGCTTCAGGTCTGACGACTTCAGCATTTTCAAATTCGGGAATTACGCCACGTTCAAGAAGCCACCTGACAACGGTATTTGTCCGATGGGTATGGAGGACAATCGGTGTGCCTTCTCTTTCCACGGCAACCGCGGTATACCGTGTTTTCCTGGATACGTCCCTGTTTTCCGAAAGATAAATCGTTCTGCCGGGAAAAAGAAGTTCCCAGAGACGTCCCGGATTCGGCAGATGAACCGGCATTACCGTGCCGTCGATTGAACATTCTATGGCAAAACGGTTGAGCCTCCTTATGAAGGAAGCCTTTGTTGTTGAGGGGAAAAGGGCCAGTCGTGAATCGGGATTCATGCCTAACATGTTTCCTTTACAAATAATAACAATATGATTGAAGGAATCGTCAGAATGAGAGAAAAATAAAAGGGGGTGAAAATACCGATTTGATCCCAGAGCATACCGGCAATCAGTGAAGCGGGCAGTGCACAGAGACCGATGACCATCTGAAACGTACCCAGGCTGCTTGCCCGATACATGACAGGACAGAGTTCTGACGCATACGTTCTCTGGACAGTGTCGAGGGCACCTTTATGGAGGCCGTAGAAGGCAAATGTCAGAATAATTGCCATATGACTCTGGGTGAAGATAAAACTGAGACACACCGCTCCCCACAGAAGAAAGGAGAGAATCATGAACGGTTTTCTTCCCATCTTGTCTGAGAGTCTCCCGAAAGGGAGGGAACTCAGGGATGCAACGGCTGTAAAAACGAGATACAGGACGGGAACGAACACTGTCTGAAAACCGAAGTGGTTTGCAAAAATCAAAAGAAAAGAATAGCTGAACGAGCCGAGAGCGAAAAGAGCACTTGAAATCAGTAAGATCTTGAAATGGGTGTCGAGGTTTTTTAATGAAAATCCTTTATATATCCTTGTCTCTTTCTTTTTCTCTTTAAGAAAGAGCAGAACGCATAGCATTGCGATGACCGACGGTATGGCGGCTATCAGGAAGAGCTTGCGATATCCCAGGTATCGGAACAGGACAATGCAGACAATAATGCCGCAGACGGCTCCGAGGTTGTCCATCATTCTCAGGTACCCGAAGTGTGTTCCCCTGTTTTCAAGAGTAGAAATATCGGCAATGATTGCATCCCGGGGTGCCCCCCTGATTTTACCGGTTCTGTCCACTATCCTGAAAGGAATCACCTGGTGCCATGTTGTCGATAGTGCATATCCAATCCTGGCAAGCACCGCAAAGAAGTAGCCGATCCAGATAAACGCTTTTCTTTTTCGTATTCTATCCGATAAATAGCCGGATACGGCCTGTGATATGGAAACAAGGGCTTCACCCAGACCGTCAATGAAGCCGACGACGGCCATGTTTGCACCTAACACGGTGGTTAAAAATAAAGGCCAGACAGGATAAATCATGTCTGACCCTAAATCATTGAAAAATGATGCGAACCCGAGGGTTCGCACTGTTTTTTCTGTGTCGTTGTGTGCCAAAAAGTTGTTTTCCTTTTTGAGACCGGCTATTATTTTTTGAGGAGATTCTGTTTGATTTTATCGTGTATCAGCTGTGACGAGATATTGCTTCCCGAAACGCCAACACGGATTGCCACCTGCGTCATATTTTTCCCTTTATATTCAACAGCTATTCGAACTTCCTCGTCATACACTTTCGCTTCGATCCTTCCCTCCGATATTTTCTTGTCTTCTGCAAGATCGATGGCCTTCATGTCCCGCATGGTCTCAACACAGGCGTCCCACACCCGTTGGAACTCTGCGTGATAGTTCGTTCGCAACACTCCATCGGTAAAGAAAAATTTGCCCGACTGGATACCAAGAGTCGAATCTCCTACTTTGAATGCCGTATCACAGCCATGGGCAGAAACGATTACTATCAGTATGAATAGAATCCAAAGACTTTTTTTCAGCATATCATCCCCCTTCGACTATTTAATCTGTTTGAGTTTAAAATTTCGGCACTGAAGTTTCAAGTTTAAAGTTACATGCCGGGATTATAAAGAAAACGCAAATACAGGGCTTGGAGGACAGCCCATCCCAGAACCGAGACCGTCAACAGGACACAGGCGGCGAAAAGTATCCGGTGAAGGAGGTTCTCTCTCGTTTTTTCATGATAGCCCAGGAGAAACCCCAGGGTAATTCCAGCGGCGATTCCACCTCCATGAGCCCAGTTATTGATTCCCGGAACGAAAAAGCCGAAGAGCGCCAATCCGATGACCCAGCCCATGACCTGTTTGAAGATGGCCTCACCGTAAAAGCCCCCTCTGCTTTTTCCGTAATAGAGAGTGGCTCCGATCAGCCCGCATACACTGGCAGATGCACCGATCGTAAAGGGAATGCCGGCAAGGTAGGAGACAAAAAATCCGACAATACCGGTTAGTGTGTATATGATAAAGAATCGGTTGAGACCATATTCCGACAAGACAAAAGGACCCAGCTGGCGGAGTGCAATCATGTTAAAAAAGATATGGAGTATTCCGCCGTGAAGATATGTGGCCGACACCAGTGTCCACCACCAATGAAAGTGGTCAATAGGAAATGTTCCCGTTGCTCCCAGGAGAAGAAGACTTTTATTTGAAGGTGCAAAAAACATCAGAGGGTTTGCGGACAGTCCAACAGATGACGGATTCAACAGGATGGATACAATGAAGAGGGCAGCGTTCGTGTAGAGTAAGATGGTGATAATATCAGATGGATCTCGCAGGGATAATCTTGAAACTCCCTTTTTCCATCGCGCACCCGGGTTTGAGATGCCGCAGTAGGGGCACGAAGACTCGTCGGAACTGATGAGCTTTCTGCAATTAGGGCAGAGCATGGATTTTTTATCTAAACGGGCCATAACGATATTACCTCACCGTTTCGTATCACAGGTGATTTTGAGGTGTCAAGCAGACATCAGATATGAAGGAACCGCAACATTAACGGGATTGCTACAAAAGTGCCGACAGCACTTCCGATGTTGACGAAGGCAACAAGCAGCAGGAGGCGGGTAATCTTATTATTCCAGAATCCGCGCAGTGTGGCTATATCCTCCCTGAGAGACATGAAGTCTTTTACCTGCGGTTTTCGAAGGGTTACCTCTGTCAGACCGGCGACCCAGCCCGCCGCAATCATGGGATTGAGGGAGGTAAAAGGGGCCGCGACGATTGAAACGGCAATGGTGATGGGGTGGGCGAGTACAACCAGAGCCCCGAGGCCTGCGAGAATACCGTTTATCATGAACCACCATTTAATCATGTTCAGGCTGGCCTCGGTACCGGCATGGAAAAAACCGAAAATAATGAGGCCGATAACGCCACAAGATATTCCCCATCCGATGAGCCTGCCGTATATGCCTCGCGGAGGAATAGTAGTGACGTCGGAAAGATCGATATCTTTATCGAGATAGTTCAGGATTCCCGGAACGTGTCCCGCACCGACAACCGCAATGATTTTGGACCCCGGAGCATGAGTTATCGAATGTGACATGTATTGATCCCTCTCATCAATGAGGGTCTGTTTTACTTCGGGCACTTTCTTGCCGACCATCTGCAGGGCAAGTTCCAGTGCATCATGTTCTTTCAGCTTTTCGATGTCATCTTCAGTAATGTCATCGGAATAGAACGCGGAGAGGAGGATTTCTCCAAAGATCTTCACTTTGCTCAGGAATCGCATAAGCCGCCAGGTTCTGGTCATGGTAACCCGGATGTCCCGGTCGGCAAGGACCACTTCGGCACCTGTTGTTTCTGCTTTATTGATGGCCCTGATCATCTCTTCTCCGGGATTGATTCCGAATTTTTCCGCGAGCTTTTTCTGAAATGATGCCATTAAGAGTTGGGCCAGCAGTTGTGACGTGCGCTTCTCTTTGATTATTTTGAAGATGTCGGTTTTTTCCCATGTTTCCTTTTGTTTGATGGCGTCATAGCGTGATTTGCAGAGTTCGACACACACCGTATCCGGTTTTTCTTCCTCGATGACCTTTTCGACGAGTTCGGCACTTTCCCGGGACACATGGGCAGTTCCCACAAGAATAAATTCTTTTCCGTCGATAGTTAGATAGTGAATGTTCTTTCTATTCATATTGGTTGCTCTTGATAAAATGAGTGATCGTAACTAACAGTATTTGCAAGAATTGTAAAGAAAAATGAAAAAAGTGTAAATATTTCCATGTTCGGGTGAACTGTTTCGACGTTGATGCCATGCCGGGTTTACCCGGTGAAGAGAACATGGTATAACCTGCACACAAGCAGATTATTCAGATGAAATGAGCGGCCACGTGAGAAGAGGAGATATCATACAGGTTACCATCGATACGGTTGCCTTCGGGGGTGATGGTATCGGCAGAATCGACAGGAGAGTTGTCTTTGTTCCTTTCACGGCAGAAGGAGACATCGTTGATGTTGAAATTGTCGATATCAGAAAAAAGTATGTACGAGGCATTATACATACAATAACGCAAGCGTCACCGAAAAGAATCGTAGCGCGATGCCCTTATTATTATCGATGCGGCGGGTGCCAGTATCAGCACATATCCTATCATCACCAGCTCCGGATGAAAGAACGGCAGGTGACCGAATCATTTGAAAGGATCGGAAAGATTCCTTCACCTCCCGTTAAGACAATTATTTTCTCGTCACGACCTTTCAACTACCGGGGAAAGGCCGAATACCATCTGATTTTCCGGAAGGATGGATATCCTGAAGTCGGGTTCATGGATGTCGAAGGAGGAACGATCGTTGATGTTGAGCAGTGTGAAATCGTCGATGAATCTATCAACCGGGTGTATCGCCGGTTTCGTGAAGCACTCATGTCGGGCAGTGAGACCTTTCAGGGAGATCGGTTTACCGTCTGGTCCGAATTTGATGATACGGAACTTCCACAGGATCGTTTTGAATTCTCGACGATCGGGAGAAAAGTAAAGGATAAAATATTTTTTGTGCCACAGGAGGGATTTTTTCAGACAAACATATCTCTTGTTGATACCCTGGTGGATCGGGTTTTGGCCATGGCTGCTGCGACACGATCTGATGTGGTATTGGATCTGTATTGCGGTTCCGGTCTCTTTTCAGTGTTTGTTTCTCCCTGTGTCCGGAAGGTTTATGGCATTGAAATGAATCATGAGGCGGCCAGGTGTGCACGGCTGAACATGGACACGTACGGGGTCTCGAATACTGAAATAGTTGAGGGAAGAGTCGAGGATGTATTGAAATCCGATTTTATCGGAGAAAAGCGTATTGATGCTGTTATCCTCGATCCACCCCGGGTAGGGTGTGGCCGTGGTGCACTTGCACGAATAGCCGAACTGAAACCGTCAAGAATTATCTATGTTTCCTGCAATCCGACAACGCAGGCCCGGGATGTGCGATACCTCCTCGATGAAGGTTTTTCTCTTATGGAACTTCAGCCGATCGATATGTTTCCCCAGACAAAACACATCGAGGTTATTGCGCTTCTTGAAAGATAAGATGCGCTGCCGCCTGTTCTTATTATTAATTCCTTTACATTTTCTCTTGTGTTCCTTTATAAAATAAATCTGTTTGTAAGAGCATGTCATTCATCTTCACCCTGACTTGCGAAAGAAAACTCCGAAAGGATATGAGATGGCAGCAAAACCGAAAGATGCGGCAACCGTTATTCTTTTAAGAAGAAAATACGATACGGATGAAGAGGGCTTTGAAGTATTGATGGTGTTGCGCAATCCCAAAAGTGCATTTGTACCCAACGCGTATGTCTTCCCCGGCGGTGTCTTGGAAAAGGACGATTATACGCGGGATATTGAAGATTTTTGCGCCGACATGGATCATAACAGGGCGAGATTATTGCTCGAAGACCTTTCGTCTCCTGAAATCGCATTGGGTGCGTGGGTTGCCGGGATACGTGAGACCTTTGAAGAAGTCGGCGTGTTACTGGCCTATCAGAGAAATGGATCTCTTGTAAAATTTGACTCACCGGATATTATCGATCGATTTCGTACACACCGGCGGTTGCTTTTTGAGGGGAAAAGAACCCTGAAAGGTATTCTCCTTGAGGAAGGCCTGACTCTGGCCACCAATCATCTTAACTATTTTTCACACTGGATTACACCTGTATTTCTGCCCCTTCGCTATGACGTAAGATTTTTTATTGCCGAGGCTCCTGAAAAGCAGGAGGTATTTCATGATGGGGTGGAATTAACCAAACATGCCTGGATTACTCCCCGCGATGCGCTTGATCGATTCCACGAGGGAAAATGCAACATGGTCCTCCCGACTCTTATGACCATGGAAGAACTGGCTCACCACCGGACAATCGAGGACGTCATTCGTGCTACAAGGGAGAAGAATGTCGAAGGAATCCTGACAAAAATGGTTGAAGACAACGGGGAAATTGTCGAGTATATGCCCGACGGACGGGCATATAAGGGATTACCGCCGTCGATTGAATAGTAATCGCTGAAATCATAACATAATGGAAGCACTTATTCTCGATATCTGTATTTTGTGCAGATGTTGGATTAAGCTTATCAAATATAAAAGCGAATGAAGCCGGCAATCAGAATCCGGACTGCGTAACGGAGGCGGAACGTTTCTTGCTCCGATTTCTGTTTCCTGATTTCTGAATTCTGGTAGCGGCTTTGCCGCCACAGGAGGTTATTCATGAAGTTAAACGATTTATTCAGACTTGACGGGAAAGTTGCACTTATTACCGGCGGAGGGAGGGGTATCGGAAAATTTATCGCGACCGGTCTTGCGGAAGCGGGTGCTGATCTTGTGATCACCTCGAGAAAGATGAAAAATCTTGAAGCGACGGCACAGGAACTGGAACGGGAATTCGGTGTGACCGTCCTGCCCGTCGCCTGTGATGTTGCCAAAGAGGAAGATATTGATAATGTGCTGAAGGTAGCAACAGATAAATTTTCCCATATCGATATACTCGTCAACAATGCCGGGGCGACATGGGGTGCACCGACGCTGGAATTTCCCATAGAGAAATGGGATCAGCTCTTCAACGTCAATGTGCGGGGAGTCTGGATGCTGAGCCAGAAGATTGCCGCCATGATGAAACAACAGGGCGGGGGGAATATAATCAATATCTCATCAATCATGGCATTCAGGGGGTCCGAGGAAATGATGCATCCCGCCGTACCGTACAATTCCACCAAGGCAGCCATCAACGCCCTGACGATGAATCTTGCCGTAAAGTTTGCACCCTACAATATCAGAGTCAATGCAATCGCGCCGGGGTACTTCCGCACCGATATGATGGCCTATATCGAAAGTCCGGAATTTAAACAGGCGTACGATGTTATGATCAATTTAATTCCCATGCGGAGGGTCGGCGATATTGACGATATGAAGGGGGTCGCCGTTTTCCTGGCCTCGGACGCATCAGCATACATGACCGGTCATGTCTTGGTGAATGACGGGGGATTCCTGGCGAAGTAGACATGGATACGGAAATCACGTGAATTGCACAATAGAGACTTTATCATGTTTCTGCTTACTGCTTATATGCTTGTTGTCAATATTTTTTCTGATTTATTCAATAGTAGCCTGATATGCTGTGAACTGCTGTGTACAGGATTATAAATGCAATGCCCAAACTCAGGTCCCGAGATATGACAACCAGAAAAGCAACAATACAGTCGCGAAAGAGGTAAAAAGGGCAAAAGATAAAAAAACATACCACTACAAATGGTGGAAGAAAGGCGGTGTAAACTGTAGAGCCACAGTCGATACGTTCAATCAGGTGGATGAGTCTAACGAAAAGAATAACTCATCACCTTTCTCTTTCATGGTAAACCTTTTCTAAGTAAAGAAATGCAAGATTTAAAACAGGCTGAATCTTTTCTGTTGACCATGTTACGTTTTCGGTAATGGATAAAATAAGGATGATAATAACGATCACGCCTGAGAGATTTTATCTCCCCGAATTAAAGTTTTTTGTCCTGGTTGACGAAATAACTAATGTTCTTTTGCGGTTAGGTCAAGTAATCATTTCAGCTCAGCAAACGGGGGATATTCCAACGGGTTTTAAAATATAACGGTGGATATGAAGATTCACCTGATAATTCGAGAATCGTGACCGGATATTTGAATGTATGGAGTCATAACGATGAAGTATGAAAACAAAACGAAAAAGCAGCTTATCGGTGAATTGAAATCCATGCAATATCGTCTGTCCGAACTGGAAAAATCAATGATCGAGCATGAAAAGTTGGTTGAACACCTTCAGATGAGCGAGGAAAAATACCGGACACTCATCGAATCGACACTGGACATTATCTTCACCGTGGACAGGAAAGGAATGTTTACCTATGTCAACCCGCGATTTGAAGAGATTACCGGTTGCTCTGCTGCCGAGCTGATGGGGTGTCCCTTTACATGTGTTATAGCCCCCGAGCAGATAGAGTTGACTATTAGCAGGTTTAGAAACGGGATTAAAGGAAACGCTGTTCCTCCCTACGAAGCGGATCTTATCAACAAAAATGGGGAAAGAATTCCCGTGGAATTTCTGGTAACGACACTTTATGATTCGGACAGAAGACCGGCAGGCCGCTACGGTGTCGGTCGAGACGTTACCAAGCGAAAACAGGCAGAATATCTGTATCGGCTCATTGCCGAAAAATCTTTTGGCGGTGTTTATGTGGTTCAGGACGGAGTGTTTCGTTTTATCAACTCCAATGCAGCGGCCTATGCCGGTTACTCTTCCCATGAGTTGATGGGAATCAACCCCGACAGTATTGTCCATCCTGAAGACAGGAGAAGTGTAAAAATCAATGCCCGTAAGATGCTCAACGGAAATCGAACAGCTCCTCATGAGTTTAGAATTATTACAAAAGATGGCCCAATAAGATGGATTATGGAAATGGTGACGCCCATCTATTATGAGGGACAGCCGGCTATTCTCGGTAATTCAGTTGATATCACTGAAAACAAACAGATGGAAGTGTCGCTTCGAGAAAGTGAACAGCGACTGAAGACCGTAATCGAAGGTTCCTCGATACCGACATTCGTTATCGATGCGAACCATATGGTGCTTTACTGGAACAAAGCACTGGGAGAGATCAGCGGAGTGAAAGCGTGGGAGATCATCGGAACGAAAGACCATTGGAGGGCATTTTATAACGAGAAAAGACCCTGCCTGGCCGATTTACTCGTTGATGGAAGAATCGGGGAAATTTCTGAATGGTATGCCGGTAAATATCGGGAAACCCGCTTAATCAATGAGTCTTACGAAGCAACTGATTTTTTCCCTGCCCTTGGTAAGAGTGGACGATGGATACGTTTTACCGCCACTGTCTTGAGAGATTTTAATGGAGACGCCATAGGTGCTGAAGAAACGTTAGAAGATATCACTGAACGGAAACTTGCGGAAGAAGCCCTTCGTGAAAGCGAAGGACGATTCCGGACCATTTTTGAATCTGCCCTTGATTCCATATTTATTAAGGATCGGGATTTGAGATATACACTCGTGAATCCCGGAATGGAACGTCTTTTTGGCATGCCGGCATCTCAGTTAATAGGAATGAACGATGAACAGCTTTTCGGAAATGAATCTGCAGCCCATATACGAGAGGCGGACACTCGTGTCCTGGGTGGAGAAACTGTAGAGGAGGAGACGGTCAAGCCGGTGCATGGTGAAGAAAAGATATTTCATGTTGCCAAGGTGCCGATGCGTAATGATGAAGGCGATATATATGGGCTTTGCGGCGTTGCCAGGGATATCACGAAAACAAAGCAACTCGAAGCCCAGCTGCAACAGGCCCAGAAAATGGAGGCCATCGGCACACTGGCAGGCGGTATTGCTCATGATTTTAATAATCTTCTGATGGGTATCCAGGGACGTACGTCGCTCATGCTTATGAATACAGGCAAATTCCATCCTCATTATGAACATCTCAATCAGCAGGAAGAACTTATCAAGAGTGGAGCGAATCTGACACGACAACTTTTAAGTTTTGCCAAAGGAGGGAACTACGAAATCAACCCAACCGATCTGAATGAAGTCATTCGGAAAAGCGTTGAAATGTTCGGCCGTACGAAGAAGGAGATACGGATACACAAAAAATTACAGACAGACGTCTGGACGGTAGAAGTTGATCAGGGAATGATTGAACAGGTGCTGTTAAATCTTTACGTGAATGCATGGCAGGCAATGCCGGATGGCGGAGATCTATGTATTGAAACGATGAATGTGATTCTGGATGATGGCTACGTGCGTCCGTATACCGTCAAGGCGGGTTCTTATGTTAAAATCGTTATTGCCGACACGGGCGATGGGATGGATGAGAAAACAAAACAACGAATCTTTGAACCTTTTTTTACTACCAAGGAAATGGGTCGGGGAACGGGATTGGGGTTGGCCTCCGCCTACGGCATTATTAAAAATCATGGTGGTTTCATAACCGTTTGGAGCGAAAAGGGGGATGGGGCTACCTTTACTATTTACTTGCCGGCATCCTCAAAGGAAAAAAGAAAAGAAGATATCCTGCCTGATGAACAGATTGCTCATGGGTGTGAAACGATATTACTGGTGGATGATGAACCGATGATTCTGGATATTGGTGCAGAGATTCTGGAGACCCTGGGATACAAGGTTTTACCAGTAAAAAGCGGAAAGGAAGGATTAGAGGTTTTTGCCCTGCATAACAATGAAATCGATCTGGTTATTCTTGATATGGTCATGCCGGAGATGAGCGGCGGGGATGTTTTTGAAAAAATCATGGAAATCAAGCCAGATACGAAGACACTTCTTTCCAGTGGGTATAGTCTGGATGGCCAGGCAAAAACGATTATGGAACGGGGGTGCGGGGGATTTATTCAGAAGCCTTTCCGTATTGAGTCCTTTGCGGCGAAAATAAGAGAGGTCTTGGATCAATAGTAAGCGTTGTTTTCGAACAGTAATTATAT
>JAFGQS010000092.1 GCA_016935565.1 Deltaproteobacteria bacterium | reverse complement strand
TTACAGAAGTTATGCAGGGACCGATAAGAAAAGGGCATCACCAGAGTGCGCAGGATGTGAAAAATTATCTTTTGAATTTCCCCAATAGTTACTGTCAGGAAATAACAACGACTGTTTTGGAGCATATCGGTTTGAATAACCAAATCAAATGGTCTTCGCTCAGGACTACTGATAGTCTTATAATAGCTTCAGGCTTAGAAAACGATGTAGATTTATTTGTTTCAAATGATGATCACTTTAAAAAGGCTATTCCACAACAATTAATATTGTCTTTATAAAAGATAGGCTAAAGGATCCGGGCTCAAGGCTAAAGGAAAAAATAGGTTCCCGGTTTCTGAATAGCGATTTCCAATTTCATCTTTCAAGAATCAGCTTAAAAAGGATAACAAAGTCTAGATACAGCTCCGCCTGGTGGGTTACAAAAAGTGACCAGTGGGTTAGTGTTAAAGTGATATAAAAAGGCAATTTTGAATTCTAAATTATGAATTTTTAATTGCCAACTAAAAAGATACTTTCTTTAAACAACATCAAATCCAGCATTGTCTGGTTAAGTATTTGCGTACGGTAAATACCAATACCATTATATAAAAATCCCCCCTGACCCAGACCGATAATCCTGACGATAGGCTCGGTTCAACATATAAGTTTTGTTCATGTGTCCTTTCAACAACCCTTTCGGTCGCATCAGGGCGGGCTCTAACTCCCCTTTAAAAAAGGGGAGAACTTCATAGTTTTTCCTTTGCTTGAGGAAATCCCTCATTATTCTCCCCCTTTGTTAAAGGGGGACCAAGGGGGATTTTGTTCCTTTGTTGGGTAGTAATATCACAATAGCTTATATTCAATTTCATAATCGGCAATGCTGTCTTAAATCAGTTCTTTGATGTTGGTTGCAACATATTCGATTTGTTCTTCTGTCAGTTCGGGGAACATCGGCAGTGAGACGAATTCTTCGGCGCATTTTTCGGCTACGGGGAAGCTTCCTTTGCCGAGACCAAGGGATTTGTATGCATCCTGCAGATGAACCGGTACAGGGTAATGAATGCCGCAGAATATTTCTTTTTCTGCGAGTTTACTGATTAGCTGATCGCGGTTTTGAACACGGATTGCATAGATATGGTAAACGTGTTTTGCATAGTCAGCTTCGTATGGAGTGATGATGCCGTCAAGGTCACGGATAAATTCATTATAGAAAGAAGCGTTTTTTCTTCGTGCTTCATTCCATGATTCGAGGTGTTTCAACTTGGCACTGAGAATTGCACCCTGTATCCCATCCATACGAGCATTCCACCCGATCATTCCGTGGTAATATTTCTGTGACTGCCCGTGATCGCGAAAGATTTTCATTGTGTCGGCCATTTCGGCGTTATTGGTGACGATGGCGCCTCCTTCACCGTATGCACCGAGATTTTTCCCGGGATAAAAGCTGAACGCGGCGGCGTCGCCCATAGATCCCGCCTTCTTTCCTTTATATTCACTGCCGTGAGCCTGACAGGCATCTTCGATGACATAAAGGTTATGTTCCCGTGCAATTTCAAGAATCGGGTCCATGTCGACCGGTTGGCCAAAGAGATGAACGGGAATAACAGCTTTAGTCTTTGGCGTGATAGCTGCTTCGAGTAAATCGGAATTCATGTTGTACGTGTGCTCGTCAATATCGACAAATACCGGTGTGGCACCGCACAAGCTGATTGCTTCCGCCGTTGCGATAAAGGTGCTCGGGACGGTTATTACTTCATCACCCGGTCCTACACCCAGAGCAAGAAGCGGGAGCCAGAGTGCCTCGGTACCGCTCCCGACACCGATGGCGAATTGGCAATCACAAAAATCGGCAAATTCATTTTCAAATTGCGTTACAAAAGGTCCACCGGCAAATGCGGTTTTCTCAATGACTGCATCTATTGCACCATGAATTTCATCTCGAATAGAATCATACTGAGCTTTCAAATCTAAAAAGGGAACGCGCATATAAAAAACTCCGTTTTTTATAATTTTGAATTTTAAATGTTGAATTTTGAATTATCTACAATACAAATTTAAAATTAAGAGTTGCTTCAATTTTATTGTTTTTCTTTACTTGTCTTGACGATTGAAGTAAGTATCCGAATTATTTCCTCTGATTCTAAGATAAGCTCAGATAAATCATCGCCGTCGTAAATTTTGCTATCCCGTAAAAGTCTCAGCCAATAATTTGTTTCTCTTGCCTCTTTTGAGGCAATTGTCATTTTAGCAATAAAATCCTTTTTGCTTTGTGCCGCTGTAGCTTCCTCAATATTAGCGCCAATACTCGTTCCTGATCTGACTAATTGATCTGAAAGAACATATTCGTTATCTTTTTTCAGACTTTGATATAGCTTTATAATCTTAAGCGCCAAATCATATGCTTTTTCTTTGATTATGTTTGATTGTTTGCTCACAATTTTTTGTTATTAAAACTCATCATGATACCTGAGTTAATCAGTTCTTTGCTGTTTTCTGATTATATTTATTATCTCATTATTGATGCTGTATCGTTCGTTTTTTCGTACTTTCCTTTTATCAGTTTGTTAAGCACTGATGATATTTCGTTCGTTTCTCGTATCCACTCGATTCCCACATTTCTTTTTATGTGTCCTATGTGCATACCGATGTAAATTTGTGTTCGCAACTTACTGCAGGAGCCTTTAGCGTGAGATAAGAATTCAACACACTCGTTTGGAGATTCTCTTTCAAAGCTCTCAGCGATGTTACTCGGTAAAGAAAGTCCGGAACGGGTTATTTGATTATTAAGTATATAGTTATTTGTGTCTCGTAGCTCGTCATAAATGTTGGTACTGAGCTGAATCGATCTTTTCCAGAGTTGTAGATCTTCAAATTTCATAATGGTACCTTTATCACATTACGTGGTGGCGTCTTATTTCCTATCGTCCACTTTTCTAATTACTTGAGCCGGATTGCCGGCGACGATTGTATTGGGAGGAACGTCCTTAGTCACGACGCTTCCTGCACCGACGATTGCATTTTCAAAGATCGTCACGTTGCTCAGGATGGTAGATCCTGAACCGATAGAGGCGCCTCTTTTTACCAATATTGGCATAACATTCCAATCGTTTTCCGTTTGTAAGGCTCCGTCAGGATTCGTTGCCCGGGGATAGGTATCATTGATGAATGTTACACTGTGCCCGACAAATACGTCGTCTTCAATTGTCACTCCTTCACAGATAAAGGTATGACTTGATATCTTGCAATTTTTACCGATTGTTGCATTTTTCTGTATCTCCACAAATGCCCCGATTTTTGTGTTTTCATTAATTGAACACCCGTACAGGTTGATGAATTTTGAAAGCCTGACATTTTCTCCCAGTATTACATCATCCGCTATGCAAAGGAAATCACTCACAGTGTTACCGTTACTCCCCTCATTTTCAGTGATTTGTCGGTTGCTTCGAGAATCTTGACCACTCTCAGGCCCGCATTTCCGTCATTAATCGGGGTTTTGTTGTTGGTAACGCAATCAACGAAATGTTCCGCCTCCAATTTAAGCGCCTCGGTCTGATTGATTCTCGGAATCCACACGTCACCGGATCGATAACTTACGAGGAGATCATAGATACTTTCGCGACTTGTCACCTCGACTCCCTTATCGTAAATCTTAATTTTTTCGTCGGCATCAAGATCATTCCAGACGAGCATTTTTTTGTCACCGCCAATGAGTGTGTTTCTTACTTTAACGGGGGACATCCAATTGACGTTGAAATGGCCGATGAGACTATTCGAAAAGTAAACCGTGATAAACGCAATATTTTCTTTCCCATTAAAATGTGACGTACCTGTCGCGGCAACTGCTACAGGACTTTGATCAACGACGTAATCCATAATTGAAAAATCATGAGGTGCGAGATCCCAGATAACATTGATATCGTGCTGGAACAATCCCAGGTTGACTCTCATGGAATCGAAATAATAGAGCTTTCCCAGAACACCATTGTCAATGAGTTCTTTTATTTTTTGTACGGCACCGGTAAAGAGAAAGGTGTGATCGACCATGATAGTCAGATTTTTCTTGTCTGCGAGCTCAACCAATTCCTCTGCTTCGCGAACGGACGCTGTGAACGGTTTCTCGACGAAGACATGTTTCCCGTTTTCAAGAGCCTTTTTAGCAAGTTCATAGTGAGTGAAAACGGGAGTTGCAATGGCAACTGCGTCAACGTCGGTTGAAGTCAGGAGTTCATTGCAATCTAAAATTGTCTCTATATGAGGATATGCAGTCTGTACCTTTTTAAGTGCGCCAGAATTTTTATCGCACACGGAAACGAGATTTGCTCCTTCTATGCCGTTAAAGTTTCTTACCAGATTCGGACCCCAGTAGCCATATCCTATCACGCCTATGCGAATCATGCTACTTCCTCCTTTGCTACCAGAAAACGTAAATTTGAATGTGTTAACTGTATATGGAAATTCGAAATTCGAAGCTCGAAATAAGAAACAAAACCTAATTACAAAAATTCAAAATATCAAAACGAAACCTGTATCATAGCACCTTTCTTATGTTTTGAACATTATGTCATTAGATATTAGAATTTGTTTCGTGCTTCGAATTTTTAACTATATTTGTCATTTGAGCTTTGTCATTTGACATTTCCGTGCCCTGTGGAAATCAGCAAAGCTGACCTGCATGTGCAGGTTCCACCAGGGTGGTACCCCATCCCTTTAGCCCTATTCCTTGAACCTTTTCCCACTTCCCACTTACCACTAAACACCAGACACTAACCACTAATAAGCCCCTTTCCCGGCAATCACAACCCAGGGTGTCTTCAGAAGAATCTTTATATCAAGCCAGAGAGACCATTCTCGAATATAGTGGAGGTCAAGACGCACCATCTCGTCGAAATTTGTTGAACTCCTTCCTTCCACCTGCCAGAGTCCGGTAATGCCCGGTTTCACTTCGATAACACGCCGCATGTGCCAGAGTTTATATTCATCATATTCATAGGGTATCGGCGGCCGCGGTCCCACAAGGGACATCTCTCCTTTGAGGACGTTTATGAACTGGGGAAGCTCGTCGAGGCTTGTTTTTCTCAAAAACTTACCAATGAGTGTAACGCGAGGATCGCTCTGTATCTTATAGACGCCGTTCGATTCTGCGGCATCACTGCCTGCATTTCTGCCATTATCATCGGTTATAAGTTTTTTAATATATTTTCGGTGAATCTCGTCATTGTTATCGACACGCATGGATCTGAACTTTAGAAAGGTAAACTTTTTTCCGAAGAGACCCAGTCGCTCCTGCCTGAAAAACACGGGACCTTGTGAAGATAATTTTATCAGTATGGGAATAATCAGAAATAGTGGTGAAAATATAATGAGACCCGCAAGACTGCCGATAATATCGACGACTCGTTTGAAGAAAAGGGAGAATACCTTGTGAACCGCTTTTTCTATGATGTCAGGATAGAAAAGAGGATTCGGTTGATAGTCTTTTTCTGACTTGTCATCGGGGAACCACTGAAGCGAAAACTCCATGTCATGAAAATATCGTGATTCCATGATAAAAAACAGGCAGTTCCGCACTCTCTGAGTTGTTCTGTCAATTATAAAATCTCTGTCATGTTCGCCCACTTCAGTAAAAATGATTCCGATGACGGACTTATGAGCATACCAGCCTTTAATGTCGGTTTCTCGTGTGTGGACATTTAATTGAGATATTATTTCTCTGAAGATTGCTTTACCGTTTCTGCTGTGAACGATATTCCTGATATCGATGAGCATCAGTAAAAAAGGTCTGCCCGAGCGTTCAGAACGTTTCCGTTCGATGCGAAGAACTTCCTGAAAAATACGTTCATCATAAAAACTATGGTCGAGATCGACCCAATCACTGAACTTGATAACGTTATTTTTTACCCTGAGCTGCATCGAGTCCATTCCGTGTTCTCCCTTTGAATAATTTTTGAGTTTATAATAATTGATGTGTAATTTAAATGATAATCTGCACCAATATTCAGAGAATTGTGAAACGAGATCTCTGAAAGTTTGTGAATGCTTGAAATGACTGTTGTATTTTAATTCACGATGGATCATATCTTTCGCTTGATACAGCTCCGCCCTTTCGATTACACGGGACCTTCAAATATGAGATCTTTTGTATCATTTATTCCGGTTCACTGTACTTGCAATAGAACCGTTGCACCGTGTCTTGTCGTATTATAGTGCATAGCGTGTGCCAATAATGTTACATGATGATTAAAAATATATAAGGTAGGGATATCAATATGTTACGATAGGTTGATTTATAGACTCAAGACTGATGGAAAATGGAAAAACTGAAAAAAACAATGTTTCGCAGCTTTATGTTGATGATAATCAGGTTTCAACATTTTGCGATGTGCGATAATGCCTGATTATGTGGTGGCACAATCGATATTTCTACAAATAGTGTCGATAATCTGAGCACTCTACAAAATATGTAGGTATCTGTAACCGTATGTAGTATTAAATGTTTTTACTCCTTTCTTTTAAAAATCCCCCTGTGTCCCCCTTTACAAGAAAAAAGGTTCGAGGTTAAAAGGACCGAGGTAAAAGGTATCAGGTTCCATGTTTCCGGGATCAGTAAAAAATGTCAAATGTCAAAGCTCAAATGACAAATATGGTTAAAAATTCGAAGCACGAAACGCGATATTAAAATCCCCCTGTGTCCCCCTTTAAAAAAGGGGGAGATTAAACTGATAATTTTACCTGAAAATCAAGCCGTTAGATTGTTACTCTTTTTGTTTAAAATATTTTACGAAAGAGCCGAATAATTTTATTGAAAAATGTAGTAAGATGTGCACTATATCAAAGGCAAAAAGCTGCAAATTCGAAATCACAAGCACGAAATTCGAAACAATATCTAAATGTTAAACCCGAATGTCCCAAACTGTTTCAAAAAGTTGTTATTTGATATTCGAATTTCGGATTTATATTTCGCTTGAACCTGAGCAATAACCGCAGTCGGTTTGAATAATGACTCGAGTTAGGAGGGAAATGAAATGCACAAGGGGACATTACTGGTTGTAGATGATGAAGAGAGTGTGCGTCGATTATTAAAAGAATTCTTTGAGAGTCTTGGATTTGAAGTCGTCACCGCCGATGGAGGGGAGGATGCACTTCAGAAATTCATTCCCGGTAAATTCGATAGTGTCATATCTGATCTTTTTATGCCGAATATCAATGGCATTGAATTTTTGAAAAAGATCAGGCAGCGAGATGCGAAAGTCATGTTTTTAATGATTACCGGTTATCCGAGTCTGGAAAGTGCGGTTGAAGCCATGAAAGAGGGGGCATACGATTACATTACGAAGCCGTTTACGTTTGATGATATAAAAATCAAGCTGGAAAGAGCATTGCATGCAAGACGTTTGGAGCAATCACTGAAAAAGATCAATGGCGTGATGTGGGGGCTGATAATTTCTATTCCAATCTGGCTAATTCTTGGCATCGCTCTTGGGCTGGTTTGGAGATGGATTTGATAGAGCCGTTATCCGGCCTTTTGTATTATCGATATTGTTGATAAGATCGTCTCCTTTTTCTTTATGCTTTAACTCAATAAGTTCCAGCATTAAATTTGCCTGGCTTTCCATACTCTGTTTTAACATTTTCGTCAGTTCAAGGACTAATTCATCCCGCTTATGCTTGTCGGAACTTATACTATCTAAATCGATATTTATTCTTTTGAGCGTATTTTCAACTACTTTGATCTTTTTTTCTATGGCTTGCATTCGTTGAGACAGGTGATCGTTACGATATTTTTTAGGAAAAGATGAAGATGATTCTTTTGTTACCTCTTTTTTTTCGTCGAGAATCCCTCCGATATTTCTGACCTTGACCACTTCATCAATGACATTGCTGGTAATAACTTTCAACTCATCTGCATATCCGTGGACGAGAGATGCATCGCACAAAATATTGATCAGACGGGGGATGCCTCGAGAGTGCTTGTGTATGGACTCGATAGCCTGTTGATCGAATATATCCAGTTCTTCAGCTCCTGCAACCCACAAGCGATGTCGAATATATTCTTTTACTTCATCCTTATCCAAGCCATAAAGATGCCAGTATACGGTTACTCGCTGTGTAAATTGTTCCAGACTTTTTTTCTGCAGTTTATCTTTTAATTCAGGCTGTCCCAACAGTAATATCTGGATCAAATGATGTTTTTCGGATTCCAGGTTGGAGAGCATTCTGATCTCTTCAATCGTTCTATTGGGTAGATTTTGAGACTCATCGATGATTAATGCAACCCTTTTTTTTTCAGCAAATTGCTGCAGGAGAAAATTCTGGAAGGTGTCCAGCATTTCAGCTTTATCCATGACATCCACTGCAAGCTCGAATTCCTGGCAGACCAGTTTCAGGAATTGCTTTGGATGGGCTATGGTTTGATTAACAACGGCGACCTGAATATTCTGTTTGAGCTTCCGTAAAAGAAAATTGATGAGCGTGGTTTTCCCGGAGCCTATTTCACCGGTAATAACGACAAATCCTTTATTTTCCGTAATAGCATATTCGAGATGGGTGTAGGCCTCCTCATGTCCTCGACTCATAAACAGATAGTCAGGATCGGGTGTAAGATTAAAAGGTTTTTCCTTCAGGCCATAAAAAGATTTGTACATGCTGTGAATTCTTTTTTACATCATAGTTTCACTTTGTTGAAGACGGTTCCGATGATTGGTTTGTCCCGTAGAAGCTCAATCGCACGCTGAAGATCTTCTTTATTCGTTTTTTCTGCCTCTACGACCATCAGAATGCCGTCTACAAACCGGGACAATACGAGTGGATCGGCACTGGTCAAAATGGGAGAGCTGTCAAAAATAATAAATCGATCGGAATATCGTTCCTTCATTTCCTGAACGAGATATTGCATCTGCGGGGCACCTAAAAGCTCGGATGAATTCGGTAATGGTTTGCCCCCGGGGAGAACCACCAACCTTGGAATTCCGGGGTTGATCATGAGTTCAGGTATTTCCGCCTTTCTCCGCAAATAATCGGACAAGCCTCTCTCAACATCTAATCCAAGGAGACTGTGAACAGAAGGCTTTCTCAGGTCCGCATCGACCAGAAGTACGGTACCGTCGATCTGCTGCGACAGCGCTATTGCGAGATTTATTGCCGTTACTGTTCTTCCTTCACCGGGGTTTGCACTGGCGATGAGAAGACTGTTCCCGTGGAGCTTCTTTAAAGACTGTAATATCTGGGTTCTGAGTATTTTTATGCGGTCTGCGACTTCGTTTCCATGACAAATGGAAATTATTTTGTTTTTCTCCAGACTTTCAAAATCAATGTTCTGAACTTTTGTGTGATGATACGTGGGATTAACTTTATCAAAACGCATGCCCTGCGTTATTGTTGACAACTTTTTTAATGGAGAAAAAATGGGTTCCCTATCGATTATAGGAACTTCCATAGAGTTTTTCCTGGCTTCTTTTGCTTTTTCCAGGGCTTTTTTCAGTTTACTCATAGTGATAATCCTTAAAATTATAAAAAGTTATACAAAAAGAAAAGGATTCAAGGA
>JAFGQS010000009.1 GCA_016935565.1 Deltaproteobacteria bacterium | reverse complement strand
GTCATCGTTCATACCGATGCGGTTCAGACGATCGGAAAGATTCCCGTTAATGTCGGTCGGCTCAACGTTGATTTACTTTCCTTGTCCGGTCACAAGATATATGGTCCGAAAGGCATCGGGGCTCTCTACGTCAGACAGGGAATAGAGATTGTTCCCATGTTTTACGGAGGTAATCAGGAAGGGGGCATACGTCATGGAACGGAGAATGTTCCCGCCATTGTCGGCCTTGGTAAAGCCTGCGAAATAGCAGATCGGGATCTTGCCTTTCAGATGGAGTATCTGAAGAACATGCGGAATCACCTGCAAAAGAGCATTGTGGAAAAAATTCCGGATACGTATGTGAACGGGTCTCAGGAGAAAAGATTACCCCATATTGTAAATCTGTCTGTCGAATCCATTGAGGCGGAATCTATTGTGCGAGCCCTGGATGAAAAGGGTGTTGCCATATCTGCGGGGTCAGCCTGTACGTCTGATTCCATAGAAATATCCCATGTGATTGCAGCGTTGGGGATTCCGAAGCATAGAGCCGGCGGCAGTATACGGTTCAGCCTGGGAAGAGATAATACTCCGGAACAGATGACCTGTGTAGTGCAGATTCTGGGTGACGTTGTACAGAAGCTGAGAGGTATGGCCGAACTGGAACGATCGCTCGGCAAACGAGGATGTTTATGATCATATCGATGGGTGAGCGGGTTTTTGAAATTGGTGTATCAGATGTTCGATTATGATTTGTATCTACGAAGTTCAATCGTCGGTGTAAAAATAATATTGGAACTGTGTTTCACCTGTTCAGGCAGAGGGTGAAGTTGATTTCGCAAACGCATTGAGTGTACCCTCCTTACGAGTTGTTCTTTGAAAATGATACATGTCACGTTGTGTAAGTCTGGCATTTTAAAATTAAAAAAAGGGGGAAAAGGAGGGGACTTATGAGCTTTGAAAGGATTTGGCACAAGGCATACCCGGCGGGCGTACCAAGAGAGATTGATATCGAAACAATAACAATGCCCGAAGTGTTAACGAGAACGGCAGAGAAATTCCCTGACAACGGGGCGCTTTTTTTTATGGGTACAACAATTACCTATCGGGAATTAGACGGACTCGTAAACCGGTTCGCCCGGGCTTTTACGGATCTGGGGATTAAAACGGGCGATAAGGTTGCAATGTTGCTGCCGAACGTACCTCAGTACGTCATAGCAAATTATGCGATATACAGGATTGGTGCGATAACCGTTATGAACAATCCCCTGTATACAGAACGTGAGCTTGACTACCAGCTCAACGACTCGGACTCCACCGTGCTGGTGACCCTTGACATGTTTCTCCCCATGGCATTGAAACTGAGGGAAACAACGAAAGTTGAGACGATCATTACCTGCAGCGTTAATGATTATTTGCCGTCTCCTCCGGAAGCCGGTGAACCGGAGCAGAAAAAATATGCCGGAGTATACAAGTTTATGGATCTGGTTGAAAAGTTTACCGATGATCCCGTTGCCAACGCCGCAGAATGGGAAGAGGTGGGAAATATCCTGTACACCGGCGGAACCACCGGCGTGAGCAAAGGGGTCATGCTCACCCATGCCAACATGTCCACAAATACGCAGCAGTTCAGGGCATGGTTCCCCAGGCTTGTAGACGGGAAAGAGGCCATGATTGCCGTATATCCATTTTTCCATTCGGCAGGATATACGGGTGTTCAGAATACATGCATCTATTCAGGCTGGAATGACGTCCTCGTGCCCCGACCGGATCCCGATATCATTATCAAAATGATAGAGATCATAAAACCCAGACCGCTGCTCGGGGTGTCGACCATATTTGTCGCGCTCCTGAACAATGAGAAATTCAGGCAGATGGATCTCTCATTCGTTGAGGCGTATTTAACAGGCGGAAGCCCGATGACGGTCGAAACCATTCGGCAATTGAAGGAATTGAGAGATGTCCCGGTCATTAATATCTATGGGTTGACGGAGATCTGTCCCATGGGTACGGCAACACCATGGGGTGGTGAGGAAAAGTTAAGCACCGTCGGCATACCGTTTCCCAGTACGGATATAAGGATTGTCGATCTGGAAACGGGAACGAAAGAGATGCCGCAGGGTGAAGCGGGTGAAGTATGTTTCAAAGGACCCCAGGTCATGAAAGGCTACTATAAGAAGCCGGAAGAAACGGCAGCAGCGCTGAAAGACGGATGGGTTTCGACGGGAGATGTGGGATGTCTGGATGAAGACGGCTATCTGACACTCGTCGACAGAAAGAAGGATCTCATTATTGCAAGTGGTTACAATGTTTATCCCCAGGAAGTGGATGAAGTTCTCTACGGACATCCGAAGATTATGGAGGCGTGTACTATAGGAGTACCTGACGAATATCGCGGTGAAAGCGTCAAGGTGTACATCGTGCCGAAGGCCGGTGAGACGATCGATAAAAATGAAATCATTCAATTCTGCAAAGAAAGGCTTGCGGCGTACAAGATTCCGAAGGTGGTGGAATTTATGGATTCACTTCCCAAAAGTGCCGTTGGAAAGATACTGAGGCGTGAACTGAGGGATTTAGACAGAAAAAGGAGAGAAGGAGAGAAGTGATCGAGGGTACTTTGGTGAAAAGCACTATCAAATAGGACGAGGAGATGTAGACATGAGTAATGCGAAAGTGTTCAATTTGACGGTAGATGGAGAGGTAGGGATTGTTACATTTGATGTCGTCGGTGAAGCCATGAACACATGGACCGATGCTGCGTTCGCAAGCTTTAATGAAGTTCTTGACTGCATAGAAAAAAAAGAAGCTCTCAAGGGGATTATTTTCATTTCGGGAAAACCGAACACATTTCTTGCCGGAGCAAATTTAAAGATGATCGAAGAGATCGAGCAGGAAGAGGAAATGAAACAGATTGCCGGTCTTTTCCACAGTTCCTTTAACAGGCTTGCCGCGTTGATGGTTCCCACGCTGGCAGCGATTAACGGTCATTGCCTGGGCGGAGGCCTGGAATTTACGCTTGCCTGTACTGCCAGGATCGCAAAGGAATCAAAGACAACAGTTATCGGTCTTCCTGAGGTTAACGTGGGCCTCATTCCCGGAGCCGGAGGGACACAACGGCTTCCGAGGCTCATCGGCTATCCTGCAGTTGAGCTGATTCTGAAAGGGAGCATGCTGCCTGCAGCAAAGGCATATGAGATGGGCATTGTCGATAAGCTCGTGCCGGCAGATGAAGATCTTCTGAAAGAAGCGAAGTCATTCCTTCAGGACATCATAGACGGCAAAGCGGAACTGAAGCGTCCCGAGCATGATTTCTCAGGGATTGATGAGGTTATGGTCCAGGCTCGGAAGGGCGTTCTGAAAGTGACAAGAGGACGGGAAGTGCCGGCTCCCATGACGGCCATACGGTCCATTCAGGAAGGGTTGAAGCTTCCGCTGGAAAAAGCCCTTGAAAATGAAAAGGAACTGGTGACACAGCTGTCTCTTCGGAATGAGACGAAAGGAACAATTAATACTTTCTTTCTTAAGACACTGACCGATAAACCAAAGGGCATGATGAGTAAGGGGTTTGAACCAAAACCCCTGAAGAAGGCTGCCGTTCTTGGTTTCGGCACAATGGGGCGCGGTATTACCATTGATATACTGAGAAATATGCAGATTCCCGTCATTGTCAAAGATATTCCCGAAGCACTCGAGCCGGGCAAGGTCTTCTTGAGGAAAATATTCGAGGGAATGGCTGAAAAGAAGAGGCTCAAGGTTCCCGTCGATGATCTGATGAACCTTCTGACGGTTACATCGGATTACAGTGATGATTTCAAGGATGTAGATATCATTGTTGAGGCGGTATTCGAAGACATCAAGGTAAAGGAACAGGTTTACCGGGAACTCTGTGACGTCGTGGCGGATGACTGCATTATTGCCAGCAATACATCTTCGCTGCCGATCAACGCAATGGCTCAGTATGTTTCTCACCCCGAAAGATTTGGCGGCCTCCACTTCTTTTCACCGGTATGGATGATGCAGCTCGTGGAAGTTGTTCGCGGTGAAAAGACCGGCCAGGATACGATCGACAACCTCCTGAATTTTGCCGCATCGATCAGGAAACGACCGATCGTGTGTCTCGACAATCCGGGATTTGTCGTGAATGCAATGTTATTCCCGTACATATCGAATGCGTTTCAATATGTGGAAGAAGGGAATGCCATCGAGAAGGTGGATAAAGCACTCATGTCGTTCGGTATGCCCGTCGGACCGATTCGGTTGACGGATGAGGTCGGTATTGATGTGCCCTACAAGGTGTTTGTCGGTATGGGTGTGGAACAGACAACACTGAAGAACGTGGTGGAAGACGGTCGCCTGGGATTGAAGAAGTCTGGTAAGGGGTTTTTCCTGAAAGACGGAAGCGTTGATCCCGATGTTCTCTCTCTTATTGCAAAGAAAGAGCCGAAAGAGATGACAGAGGAAGAAATACAGATGGGTCTTCTCGAGTCAATGGTTCAGGTCGGCAAGGATCTCCTTGACCGGAAGATTGTGAATGATCCGCGGATGGTCGATGTGGGCATGATATGGGCCACCGGATTTCCTCCGGACAAGGGCGGCCCGTTGAAGTGGTCTGACTTGATCGGTCTCAGCGAAAAAATCTTCGGAGAAAATTTTTACAAGTAGATTCAGAATGAAGCCGGGGTGTGCTGCAAACATTTCATGCACACCCCGGGTCTATACCGGAATCATGCAGATTTGACGGTTGCTGTTCTTTACGTTGGTTTCTTTTCTATCATGATCCCATGCTTTTTCATCCGATGGATCAGGGTTGTTCTCTTGAGTCCCAGAAGGGCTGATGCCCCGTCTTTCCCACCGATTTTTCCATTCGTCTTTTTCAGGGCCCTGAGGATCTGTATCTTTTCGATATCCCTGAGTTCGAGTATTTCATCGTCGGCGACATCGATGGTCTTTTTGCCTGCCAGTTCGGGAAACCTGATCCTTGGTTCTCCCAGAATGACCGCCCGCTCAATCATGTTGGACAGCTCCCTGATGTTGCCCGGCCATGAGTAGTCCATGAGCTTTTCCATTTCCGATCCGGGTATGCCCGGGTAGTGTCTGTTGTACTGGGAGGAGAAAAGGGTAAGAAAATGCTGTGCCAGAAGGGGGATATCTTCCTTTCGCTCTCTTAAAGGGGCCACAAAGACGGGAAATACGTTCAACCGATAGAAGAGATCCGCTCTGAACTTTCCACGGGCAACCTCTTTTTCAAGATCCTTGTTCGTCGCTGTGATAAGACGAAAGTCGGAATGTAATGTAGTCGTACCCCCCACCCGCTGAAATTCCTTTTCCTGGAGGATCCGCAATAATCTACTTTGTGTCGGAGGTGGAAGTTCCGATACCTCGTCCAGAAATATGGTTCCCTGGTGGGCCAGTTCGAACCGTCCCGCCTTGGTTTTTACGGCGCCGGTAAAAGCACCTCTTTCATGACCGAAAAGTTCACTGTCGATCAACGTGTCGGGTAACGCGGCGCAATTTATTCTGATAAAAGGACCTTTATTCCTGGGGCTTTCGCGATGGATAGCCCGCGCGATGAGCTCTTTTCCGACACCTGTTTCACCGGAGATGAGAACGGTTGATTGGGTTGGCGCAACTTTATGAATGAGATGATGGAGATTTATCATGGCCTCACCGGTACCGATTATTTCTCCGAATGGTCTGAATTCTTCCTTCTCCTCAATGTAGTAAAGGTTTTCTTGAATCAGCCTCTGATTGAGTCTGGCTATTTCATCATATGCCTGAACACGATCAATTGACACGGCAATCTGTGCAGCGATGGAAGAGAGAAGCTTTATTTTGTCAGGACTCATATCGAATGAAAAGAATCGGCTGTCCTGATAGAGAACACCGATAACCTCTTTCTCAAGCTTTAATGGCGTAATAACAACCCGGCGAAAATCCGCATTCTCATGTCCATCCGTTTCGAACTGCATGATCTTACCATCACTGCTATGGGCTGCCGATCGGATGATATCGAAAATATTCTTGAAGCTGTCGTCCATAACATTTTCTTCAACAAGGTTTCTCGAGGCAACCATCTTAAGATCAGGCAAGCTTTTATCCTTGATAAAAAGAGCCGCCCGTTCTGCTCCCGTCAATCGCGATATTGATGAAATGATGTTTGTCAGAAGCCGTTCAATATTCTCCTGGTTCGTTAATGCCTCACCCATTTCGATGACAAGATCAAACAACCGGTCGTCTTGAGTTACATCATCATGAGGAATCAGATGTTCCAGATCCGGAGGAAACGCCTCTTTGGCGATGGGTTTTAAGAATTCCCACGCTTTTCTCCCGTACTGTTCTGCCTGTTGCCAGTTATTTGTCTGGACAAAGAGACGGGCCAGATCGATTCTGATTTTTGCCAGCTCGAACGTCTCACCGGTCTGTTTCACCGATTTTTCAAGCCCGATAAGTTCCCTGATTTTTTCTTTCGGCGGCTTCGTATCTTCAAGTAACTCAAGCTGAAGCCGCTGTATTATTCCATATGTTAAGGGGTTGAGCTGTTCTTTTTTATACTGGCGCAGATAATTGAATACGGGATTTAACTCGATGGGGGAAACTCCCTTTGAATGGAGCATGTACCCAATGTCAAAAAGGTGATAGAGATTGAGAATATGATACCAGCTTGACTTGCGGATTATCCAGAGTGCCTTGTAATATTCGGCGGCTGCGTCAAAATTTCCTTCAAGACATTCAATACCGGCCAGACCGATACCGGACATAACTTCAGCCATCGGTATGTTTTCATTTCCGGCAAGTTCAAGTGCTCGATCAAAATAGATCCTGCTGTTGCCGAGTTGCCTTATTTCCAGGAGAATCATCCCTGTTGTCACCAAAGCGTAGGTAACGAGGGGCCAGTTTTCGTTTTTTTCGGCCTGTCGCTCGATGGCTTCCGAGATTCCTAAACCTCTCTGCGGCATACCGACCTGGGTGTAGCACAGTGCCAGATGAAGCGCCGTGAGAAGGGAAAAATCATCATCCGAACTGAATTCAAGTTCTCCCAGTGATTTTTCGTACGCATGGATCGCTTTGAACAGTTGCCCTCGTATCCAGTACGACAACCCCTGCAGTTTAATGCCTCTTTTATATAATTCATCATCGTCAATGCGGGTGATTATTGTCCAGCCCTGGTTAAAGTGTTGAACGGCTTTTTCATACTGAAATGACATCCAGTAGTTCTGTCCGATAAGGAGTTGAAGAGATGCCTGTGATCGCACATCGTCAAGATGAATTGCCATATCGAGGCCCATGGAAAGGAATCGATTGATCTTCTTGAGATTTGGGTGGAATAAGGATAGTGACGCCCGACGTTCGATTGTTCTGATAAAATTGCGCCAGGTAATGCCGGAAAGGTCCATATTGTCGCTGACGAGAAGACCTTCAATATATTCGAGAATGGAATCATACAGTCGTATTGCCGACGAGATTTTATGACCCTTCTCTTCGGAAAAAGCAGCATTAAAAATAATGTCCAGATCCGG
>JAFGQS010000091.1 GCA_016935565.1 Deltaproteobacteria bacterium | reverse complement strand
ATCAGCAATCGAATTGCCGTTGCCATTGAAAATGCAAGCCTTCACCAGGAAACCAAGAAGTTCGGACAATTCCTGGAGCTGAAGGTAAAGCAAAAGACGGCAAAGCTGGAGGAATCATATCAAGAGATACAGCGGTCGGAGGAAAAATATCGGACCATGTTCGATGCCGATCCGAATCCAATTATTATCGCTGACCGGGAGACCCTTCGTATCCTGGATGTGAATGCCACGGCCCTTGAGTGTTACGGATACTCGCGGAGTGATTTTTTAGCCCTGTCCTTTTGCGATCTCGGGGTTCAGACGGACCATGAGCTGGTCGAGGGTGTAAAGACGATATCATTGAATCAATCAACCTTTTACCCGAAGAGGGTTCATAAAAAGAAAAACGGGGAATCCTTTTATGTGAATGTTCATATCCGTTCCGTTCGATTTATGGGGAGAGATTCACTGATCGCGACGACCCCTGACGTTACGGAAAATGTAGAGAAAGAATCCCAGCTGATCCAGGCCAGCAAGATGGCAACCCTGGGTACCATGGCCTCCGGTATCGCCCACGAGATCAACCAGCCTCTCAATGTCATACAGGTGTGCTCAGACTATTTCATGAAGATGATAAAAAAAGGTCAAGAGATCGACGATGAGGACCTTTACTCCATGGCTGAAGAGATTGAGCGGAACGTCCAGCGGGCGGCTCAGACCATCACCCATATGAAAGATTTTTCCCGTCAGTCGGAAGTTGAGAGCGATCAATTGGATATTAACCGACCCATTACCGATGTGTTCAAGATACTTGGTCAGCAGTTGCGGATTCACGGGATCGATGTGACAATGGATCTGGCTGACAATCTGCCTCCCATTGTTGCCGATCATAACCGGCTAGAGCAGGTTTTCATAAATCTGGTAACAAATGCCCGTGATGCCCTCGACGAAAAAGAGGTCCAGTGCGGTGGTCAGGACTGGGATAAGGTCCTGAAGATCAAGTCATGTGTGGAAGGTGATAATGTTGTTGTCACGGTGTATGACAACGGGATCGGCATACCCGAAGAGATACGTGATAAGATATTCGAGCCCTTCTTTACCACGAAAGACGTCGGTAAAGGGACCGGTCTGGGCATGAGCATCAGTTATGGTATCATCAAGGACTACAGCGGTACGATCGACGTGGAAAGCGATCCCGGAAAGGGAACAACTTTTACCATTACCTTTCCCATGGCTCACACAACATCATAGAATCCGGTTTCGAGAGAGGTTTGCGATACATCTTCGATAATTCTTAGTCGGGAATCATCTGTACCGTCGTTAATTTAAATATTTTTCCGATATGTCCGTTACAATGTCGCTCGTGCAAAGCCGTTGTACAGATCACCGCAGTCGAGGTCGAAGAATAACCGTCTGATAAATACTGTAAGGAAAAAAGATCGGAGACGGAGTTTTTTCAATCCGCAAAATAAAAATCTTTTGACTACTTTCCCGCCCTTGTGATAGAAAAATACAGTTTCATACTTGTTTTCTCTCTCCGCATCTCCCTGATAATCATGAAAATATTCCTGGCGGACTACTTTTCTTCCGAACTCCTCTTTTGACAGGCATTAATCTCTTCATAGAAAGGAGGTGGGCTATTCGATAGTGAATTTTCAGCAGATACTTAAACCAATAAACCACTTATGAGGGGGGGTAAAATGTTTAAGCACATGAAGCATGTCTTGTTTTGGAAAGGCACCGTTGCGATCATTGCTGTGTTCGGGATTATTGTTGTTATGGCAGCCCCGCCGGTCTCGGCAATCGAGATCACGTTTCGGAGCTTCAGCGGGGCGGCGGCGATCGGCCCGCCGGCAGACGACTTTGCGGCGAAGCTTGCAAGCGTTACCGCAACAACACTTGGTGAAAAGAAAAAGGTTACATTTAGCAAGATATTACCCAGACCGGCCGTCCCCAAGGAATTTAAGGGCGATATTGTTGCCGCTGTCGAAGCAGGCGGGCCCCTGGCCGGGGGGAAGGGATTTGATGCGGCCTATATATCCGGTTCGAGCCTGAATAAGGCATGGGGTTTTATTTACAATTCGGGGGTCCCTTTTGGGCCCAATTTCGATGAGTTCCTCGGTTTTCTTTACGGCAAAACCATCGATGACGGGCTTGCAACCGGCCTCGACTTCCTCCAGCGCATCATTGATAAGCGGAAGACGAATATTGTTGCCGTTCCGATTGCAGGAAGCTGTCACCAGGGCTCCGGCTATTTTATGAAGCCTGTGGGTGACGCCGGCTCTATGCCCGGTATCGGCCTGAAAGGGCTGTGCCAGGAAAAATGGACATTCCGCTATTTGCCGCCGGCCCAATATGTTCTTGATCGGGCCTGTGATAATCTGGTTAAGGCCGGTGTGATTCCAAAGAAAAATATCGACTTTGTGACGGCCGTTGCCGGCGGGAAGATCGTTGAAGAAATCAATGCCGGCAACGTTCAGGCATTTGAGTTTGCCACACCGCTGGACGATGTGTCGGTTCTTTTTAAAAACCCTGAGAGAAACCCGGGAACCGTAAAGGCAAGATACCTGCACTTTCCCGGCTGGCATCAGCCATTCCTGGTCACGTATATGATCATCAACAAAAAGGTGTGGAACAAGCTCTCCGAGGCGCAGAAAACGCTCGTTATGACCGTAGCGCGCGATCATGTTGCCGCTTCTTACGGGGAAAACCTGAGACAGCAGGGCGCAAAACTGCAGGAAATTCTCAATGCCAATAAGAAAGATACGGATACAGGCAACGATATCGTGCTCGTGAGATGGCCGGACAGCGAACTCACGCTGTTGAATGAGGCGACGATTCAATTCCTGAACGATGTGGCAAAGGACGAATCGCTCACAAAAGAAGACAGGGAAGATTATGAAATGATACTGAATGCATTCAGAGAGTATGTGAGAGCCAATAACAATTATTGGAAGGTAAGGGACGTGCCGAGCTCATTCCGTTGCACCGGCTGGTCCGATAAATGGACAAAATGAGCCGGACGTGAGTCTTTGAACAACTATGTGTTCCGGCCGGGGGAAAACCGCGTCCCTGGCCGGAACGAACTTTTTCTGGCGACATCTTTTATTCCTTTGATCCATCGAAAGTTGTGATCTTGATTTAAGAATACTTAATATTTAGCTGTGGTTCCTTGCCCTCCCTCGAATGCCTAGTCAATAGTCAACGACTGACCCCCTCGCTTCCCTCGCCCCCTTCCCTCATCCCAGGGAGCCTTGAACCAGTACACACAACCAAACAGGATTTTATTGAGTATGTTCATCTTAATGGCTATGGGTGACATGTTAT
>JAFGQS010000090.1 GCA_016935565.1 Deltaproteobacteria bacterium | reverse complement strand
GAGAGCGACAAAGTCATCCACACTCATGGACCCCAGATTCTCTCCGTCTCTCTGCCGTGGTGAGACTGTTTTCGATTCAACTTCTCTATCGCCGATAACCAGCATATACGGAGTCTTTTGCATCTGCCCTTCTCTGATCTTATACCCCAATTTTTCATTCCGAAAATCTCGTTCAACTCGTATATCGGCATCTACAAGCTGCCTGTAAACAGCTTCACCGTATGGAATGTGCCTGTCCGTTACCGTCAATAATGATGCCTGGACAGGTGAAAGCCACACCGGAAAAGCCCCGGCATAATGTTCAATCAACACTCCCATAAATCTTTCAATGGCACCTAAAATCACACGGTGAAGCATGACCGGCCGATGCCTTTCCCCATCGGGACCCACATAATGAAGGTCGAATCTTTCGGGCAACGTAAAATCACACTGGATGGTTGCACACTGCCATCGTCTTTTCAAGGCATCCTTCAATTTAAAGTCTATCTTCGGACCATAGAAAGCACCATCTCCTTCATTAACGTCATAGACCATATTATTATCTTTCAGGGCGTCTTCCAAGGCGACGGTCGCCATTTCCCAGTCTTCATCAGATCCTATCGATTTTTCGGGTCGTGTGCTGAGTTCCACTTCGTATTCGAAGGCGAATATTCTCATTGCATCATCGACGAAGTTTGCAATAGCCCTGATTTCATCGTTGAGCTGCTCAGGAGTACAGAGGATATGGGCATCATCCTGGGTAAACTGTCGGGCACGCAAAAGTCCATGAAGAACACCGGTTTTTTCATGTCGGTGAACCGTTCCAAGCTCAAAATATCTCAGGGGTAAATCCCGATAACTTCTTATTTTTGACTTATAAATCAACATATGGGCGAGACAGTTCATGGGTTTTATACCGTATAACTGATCTTCGACCTCTGTAAAATACATGTTCTCACGATAATGGTCGAAATGACCGGATTTTTTCCAGAGATCTCCCTTCAAGATCTGAGGACCCATTACGATATCGTAACCCCGCTTCAGATGTTCCTTCTTTTCCCAGTCTTCAATAATCGTTCTCAAGAGGGCCCCTTTGGGATGAAAGATGATGAGTCCCGGTCCAACTTCATCGTTTACCTGGAAGAGGTCAAGCTCTCTTCCCAATCTTCGGTGATCCCTTTTTTTCGCTTCCTCAACGATGGTGAGATGTTCGCTCAGTTCCTCCTTGGTCGCAAATCCGGTACCGTAGATGCGCTGGAGCATCTTATTCTTTTCATCTCCGCGCCAGTATGCTCCCGCAACATTCAAGAGCTTAAACGCTTTGATCATACCCGTCGATGGTATGTGAGGACCTCTGCAGAGATCAACAAAATCACCCTGCTTATAGAGGCTTACCGTTTTCACATCGGCAGGAAGATCATCTAAGAGCTCCACCTTATACGATTCCCCCCTTTTCTCGAAGAGTGATCGTGCCTCCTCACGGGATACTTCACTCCGAGCAAACGGAAGATCGGCAGCGATAATCTCTTCCATTTTTTTCTCTATCTTCTCGAGATCCTCAGGAGTGAAGGTTTCGTCGTAATCAAAGTCATAATAAAAACCATCTTCAATAGACGGACCGATGGTAACCTTTACCCCGTCGAAGAGACTCTGAACTGCCTCTGCCATGACATGAGATATGCTGTGCCGTAACGCAGCCAACCCTTCTTCAGATAGAATATCTACAACATCAATCGTTGCGTTCTCCTCGACGGCAGAACCCATATCCACCAAGGCATCATTTACCCGGGCCACAACAGCAGTTTTCAGTACGTTTTCATTCCAGGATGAAATGATCTCTTTAACCGTTTTTCCTGCAGACTCCGTCAGAACGGAACCATCGGGCAGCGTAATCTGAATGTCTTTCATGATACTATTCCTAATCGGTTACAAGAAGTTGTAAAGTAAATCCTCGCTATCTAAAAGAGATAGCTTATCTTATGACATACCATATACAACGAAGCACACTTTCTACTTCCGTTGAGTTTCCAATTTCGAGTTGCTGTCTCACATGATATTCAGCGCTTATGATTAAAGAAAGGGCATCATCGGTTACTTTCCTCGAGATGCCCTTTCAAAACCTTCATGATAAAAGCCGTTGAAATGGTAGGCACGCAGGGATTTGAACCCTGGACATCCACCGCGTCAGGATGGCGCTCTCCCCCTGAGCTACGTGCCTATATATCGCTTTATTCTTGCATGATACGGCATTCGCATAACAATAAAACACATTTATGTCAAGAAAATTTATCAGACGCCGTTGATTTTAAATGACCTCCATCACCTGTTTTTCTACTCAGTATACACATCGATATTCTATAAAGCCCTGTCTCCATGATTGCCATTAATGAGCCTTATACCTCTTGCAATATAATTGAAACCCGATATCACTGTCAAGAGAGCTGTTGACCAATAAATGACGGTGAGCATTTCCGGATTCACATATTCCGGCACCTTTTTAAAAACGAGTACGAGAAAAACCGTGAGGAATTGGAAAACCGTCGTTATTTTACTCACAAAAGCCGGCTTCACTTCAAAAGAAATGGACATGAGAGAAAGGACGGAAATACCTAGAAGAATGATAAAATCTCTACTGATAACGATAACCGTCAGCCAGCTTGGTATAACATTAAGAACTGAAAGCGTTATGAAAGAAGCAACGATTAACGCCTTGTCTGCCAGAGGATCCAGATGAGAACCTAAGACCGTCTTCTGTTTGAGAACTCGAGCAAGAAAGCCATCAAGACCATCGGTTATGCAGGCAACAATAAATATAACCAAAGCCTTGAAGAAAGCACCATCCATCAAAAAAATAACTATAACCGGAACCAGGATAATCCTGAGAAGCGTCAATAAATTGGGAATATTCATGATTTCTTTTTATTCAATACCGTATCCGTAATGCATCTCTTTCCTTGTTCCAGTCAACCCAATCGTTTCTATCTTCTTTTTCCGTAAAATCCCTCGGTTTCTCCGCAACACCATCCGCCCGGATTCTGATCTGCTGCATCGACTTGATTATATAAACCCATTCTTCCATCGTCACCTTTACGGGTCCCGGGATCGATTTCGGGCCTTCAACTTTATGCGGTTTCGTATATATCTGCTGTTGTCCTTCCTCTGCTTTTGATGTTCCACCACCGCTGACAGCAACTTTCCCGTCATATACTCTTACCAGAGCCGATTTATCATCATACACATTCATTCTGTAAACTGTTCCCCGTACACCGGCTACAGCATTTTCACTGGATAATTCGAAATTCGATGTAATTCCAAGTGATTTACTGACATTTGCCCAGGTTTTTCCGAGCACAACATCAATTTTGACATCTCTTTTCTGTTCCCCCGGGCACACATCGAGCTTTTGAATCCTAAAGTGGGTATTATCAGCAAAACGTAGTTTAGAGTCATCCGGCAATACTAATTCTATCCTCGATGCAGGACCTGTCTTTATCTGATCACCATCAGCAAGTTGATTCCCGACGTTTAACGCATCCCAAACACTTGTCCCTGCAATCATAATTTCAGCCGTACCGTCGATAAAAGTAACTCGTGCATCGCCCTTTTGTATAGTAACCGTAACTGGCTTCCGCGCACTCACATCCTGCACACAGAAAAACAAAAGAGAAAATACCACAGCATAAATCGTCCTGACTTTCATACCATTTCACTCCATTTTTGTCATGATTTCAAATAGTTCCCATTAAAAAGACGTATATTACCATAATCCCAGGAAATTGGTCTTTCGGTGAGAGGGACTTCCGGGAAAATCGGGCCCATTGGGCAACGTAGATATGGCTTTATCCACGACCTCCAAGATTGCTGATTCACACGTTTCACAGGATTTCATTTCGAGTTCTTTTTCAGTAAAACCATAATTCCTTTTCACTACTTTACAATGTGTTTTCCACAGTGTCTCCCCTGTCTTTGCAGACCTCAATTCGAAGGAAGCAGCAACAGTTGTCGGAGCACATACAAATATAAACGAAGTCTTCCATTCGCCGAGTGTACAATACATAACCGCATCTACCCCGAGAATTTCCCCGACAACTTTCGGAGGGATGGTCCTGTGTGCAGGCATTGTAATGTCTCCATAAACCTGGCCCAGTTTCTCGTCAACTACTCCTAATGGTATTTTGGGATACCCCTTGAAATATAATTCCTCCAGGAGGGTCCTCCTCAAAATTTGTGCGGCTTTTGTGTCTTTCGTCTTGTTTTTAACGGGTAACAATCCTACAAGCCTTATTCCTTTTTTACTATAATCAGGAACAATCGTGCGAGGATTATGAGGCGCACAACTTACGATAAAACAAACGCCGACTAATAGAAGTAAAAAATCCCTTACTTTATAACGCAACATCAATAATCCTTAAATGATACAAAAACTTCAGCCCCAAACGACTTTTGTGCTAAGCATAGAAAATCGCTCGATTGATCGTTAAAGCTTTCCGGCACAATTCATTGAGATAATGACTGATACCCCCGATGCAGGATGCAAGGTGAAAAACACTCAGTACTCTTTCTTTTCTTACAAATTCAAAACACCGTCATTTGATGATATTCATTTCCAGACTATTTTGACCGACCCGTGTAATGTCGAGCGAAAACCCATTAAATTTTTTTACGGCCAGGCGATCGGCAAGGATCATCGCACTTCCTTCTACTTCAACATCCATCCTGGCCGTCCCCGATTCCATCTTCCGCACATAAACATTCTTGACCCCGCGCACCTCATTTTTCAATGCTTCCTTCAATCTCATAAAATCAGAATAGCTATTTATCTGGCGAACGGTCAAAGAAATCAGGCCCGTTGTACTCACTTCGGTCTGCCATTTATCGATGATCTGCATCTTCAGACTATCGGCCAATTTTTCTGCTGCTTTTTTTATAGCCTCAGATCCTCCGGTGATATCATCGATGTGAACAGCCGCAGCATGATCTGTTGCCGATGCTATTATCATTCCATTATCTGTCCTTATCGCTCGTGCAGTCACATTTGATTGTAATGATTTCATTGATGTTCCGGCAACATTTCCTGCATACTTGGCGAATGCCTTTCCTACAATTACCAGTTCCGCATCAGCCTGCTTTCCAAGATGTACCGCGTCACTATTGCTTACCTCTGATCCTCTTACGGTTATGCTTTTAATTTTACCTTCTATAGAAGCACGGTCAACAAAGGTAAACCCATCTTTTAAAAAATTGGATTGAATAACATTCTCACAAACAGAAAGATCCACGGCATCCCAGAAATAGGAAGGATGGGGTTGCCCGACATTCTGCTCGGCTATGAGGACCATAATGCGGGGCATTCCCTTCCGGGCCATAAGAAAGCCAAGGGCCCTTAAATCATCCTTTATGCTTCCTATGGATACGGTAGCCCTTATGGTAACTCGAAAGAGACTATCGCTGACATTTTCTTTTAAAATATGATAGTCCCGGATATAACCCTGCGACTTCGCATAGATACTGTCATTGATAACCTCGAAATTTTTCACAACCGTCTCTGAGGAGATCACCGTACCAACGGCCTGCTCCACCGCTTTTCTGAGAGAATCATTGATCGCATTATCCCGTGCCAGGGCCAGATCGTTATTAATCACAACTCCGGCTCCTTCAGCTTCAATTATTCGCGTAGGAACTTCCTGTTGACAAAAGACTTCAGTCGGACATGAAAGCACACAACACAATAATCCGGCACATATGACAAAAAATAATTTCTTCAAGATAAACCTCCTCTTATCTGTCTGGTACTTATTATTCGTCCGAATCCTTTGTACTCTTCTTTAATTTCCGTATCTCCTCTTTAATAATCCTCTCAGCAATGGTGGGAAACATTTGTCGTGCAACCTTTTCGCACATTTCGGATATTTTTATGAGCATCTCGTCACTCAACTCTCCTTCATGTGGAGAAGGAACGGAACGTTCTTCAATTGTATCGTTGAGCTCATAAATCCTCTCATTCTGTTTCAGTTTTCTACCATCGATAATCATTTCTTCTTCTGCGATCGAATAAATTTTACCGCTCCCGACGTCTTCGGTTTCGAGATAATCGAGAACTCTTTCTGGACCCTCACTTTGCTGAGTTTTCTGTTTAGCTTCTTCGTTCATGCAGTACCTTTAAAATTCATCGGTTTTCATTGAACTATCATACCTTTACAATCACTTCAAGGGTTTTCGTCCTTTGTGATGTATTCAAAATGTTAAAAATTTACCATCCAATCGTTCGGTAATAACTCGGAATCTCGATTAAAATGGCGGAAAATGAAGTAAAGAGCAGCCAAATTTATTGCTAAAATTATAGATTACTGTCGATTTGCTCTACCATACAATCAAGAGTACAGGAAGAGATCTTTTATCAGAACACGTGAGTCATATAAAGTGCGAGAAAAAAAGAGGGGTTACTATTCGCAAGAATAGTAACCCCTCCTGTATCCGGTACCATACTATTTTTAATGAGCTTCCTGCATTGCCAGGTGGATGTATATCATTGTCAGCATCATAAAGACAAGCGTTTGGATAATCGATGTAAAGATCATGAGAACAACAACAGGCATCGGAACAAGGAAGGGAACCAACACAAGAACAATTCCTAACACGAGATCCTCGCCCATAATATTTCCGAACAGCCGCACCGAAAGAGATACAATTCGGGCAAGATGGCTAACAAGTTCGATCGGCAGCATAATCGGTATCAACCACCAGACAGGTCCAAGAAACTGTTTTATATATTTAAAACCATGGATTCTGACACCTACAACGTGGGTCATAACAAATACGACGAGAGTCATGGACAGTGTCGTATTGAGATTGGCCGTTGGAGATTCGAAGCCGGGAATAATGCCCAACAAATTAGAAATCAAAATGTAAACGGCAATCGTACCGACCAGAGGAAAAAACTTCACTCCATCCGGCCCCATGGTGTCGACAAGCAGCGTTTTTACACCATCGACGACGACTTCGAAAACATTCTGCAACCTGCCAGGATATATTTCAAGTCGACGGGTCGCCAGAAACGACAATAAAATCAACAGTACCATGATAAACCAGGTATAGGTCACATGGGGGGGGAAATACGGATTAGCTAAAAATAACAAGGGATGCATTTTTTCCTTTGAACCTCCTCCTTAAGGAATTTTTTACATTTTCAGTGACGACGGTAAGAACAACACCTATAACAACGATCGAAAGGCCAAGGATCAAACCTATGACACTCACCGGCACCTGGGTTACAATGAAAAAAAGGACCAACCCGGTGACGAACAGCCGAAGAAAATATCGGGTCATCACAAACCGCCTCGGCTGAGCAGTATCAGAAAGCCGTTGAAAGAGATTTACCAGATCCCTTGAAAGCCAGTAGAAGTTTGCAATGCTGATCAGGCCGCCAAAAAGGACCCCGAGGGCAAAACTTTCCGATACAAAAACGAAGCTCAGGATCACGCTTATTCCCAGAATTACCCAATTAACCGTCTCGATTTTTTTCTGCAATACGCTTTTTGCTGTCCGCTTCATCCTCACGCAATTCGCCGGATTCCTCGGCTTCATCGGACAAGTATCTCTTTATAAAGATGTAGTAATTCCGAAAACCCGCGATAATTCCTATTACCAGAAACAGTATCGTAAAGATGCTTCCTGTTCCCAGCTTACGGTCAATGAATACTCCCAGCAAAAGACTTCCAAAGATCGCAATGACAAGGGCAATGCCAAGACTGCTGGCATATGCCATCTCAAAGACCACTGTCGCTTTCTTTTTCTTTTTCTTCATTGACGTTGCGGCTAATAGCACAAAGCATCGGGTAAGTCAAACAACTTTTCATATGATGTTTCTTACCGATGATTTTGGGATTTAATTAATTCCTTATACCATCTTATGG
>JAFGQS010000008.1 GCA_016935565.1 Deltaproteobacteria bacterium | reverse complement strand
TTATCGATCCCATTTCGGTAATAGTGTAATAGTGATACCCAGCGATTGGTGTTGAAGTTATTACCGAACCGACACCGGCAGGTTTTGTAGTATTGACATTATCGGTATCCCTGAAACCACCTTCGGACAGCATGTTCTCGGTCACATCGGACCACTCTTTATTGGGATTCTCGGATAGATAGACAAGAGCCGCCGTGTAAGCATTCTTTACTGCGGATTGTGCCGCCATATCCTCGGCATTTTTTTTATACTTGATGACGTTGGGAATAGCAATGGCCGCCAGAATACCGATTATTGCAATAACGATCATCAACTCGAGGATAGTAAAGCCTTTTTCATGTTTCTTCACGTTAAAGTGTGTCAACATTATGTTCGTCCTTTCTATTGTTCTGTCGATGTGTGCGATTGCTTGTTTTGGCATGCTGCAACATAAGAAAGGCGCTTGGACAATACGGACCGGTTGGATTATTGATAAGCTCCCGACTCCTGTATGCCGGCATCAGAAAAGATACTGGTATTTTTTATCCTTTTTCATGGTGTTGCTATTCTCCTCCGGGCAAAGATCCTCTCTACCCGGAATGTCTGAGAGAAACCTCTCTTATTCACCCATGTATAAAACCGTCACGATCATTGGTCATGATGATTAACTATTAAAATATATCAATGGAATGCGCAATGAGCGGTATCACACGGAACAGGTGAAATCTTTCACCGCTTATCAGAGATTTTCCCGGATTTAATCACTATACTCAACCGAAGGCTTTTCCATATATACAGGAAGATCTTGCAACAGAGAGTCATGCCGTTATCCGTAATGTTTCACATCATCGGCATTATCCGGTAGAATAGAGTTTGAGGAGCTCGATCGGACGGTACCATGTACTTGTTACTCTTTTCGTACGAAACAAATGTGCAGCTATCGCTGTTATTCCTGCGCATTGGTGCTTCACACAGTCGTGGATTTTTTCAAAGTAACAAAAGCCTTTTCATTATCACTTGTCGACATGACCACCCGTACAGGACACTTCTCAGGGCTCGTGGTTGCGTAAATATAGCGAATATTAATTTCCTTATGGGCCAACAAATTCGTTACAGTTTTCAACGCACCGGGCTTATTATCGAGTTCGACCACGATCACATCCTTTTCCTCAACGGAACCGAACCCCCTCTCATTCAATGCATCAATTGCTCTCCGTGTATCGTCGACGATCAGCATGATTTTAGCTTGCCTTGATTCTTCCATTTCATAACCTGCTACCGCCTCGATGTTGATACCCCGGTCGGCCAGATATCCCGCCATTATGTTCAGCACGCCAATCTTGTTGTCCACCGTTATTGATATTTGTTTTGTCAGTGCTGCCTTCTTTAACATTTTTCAACCTCCTTTTCTTACTGGAGCGTAAGTCACACAGCCCGCCATGCTTTTTCGTACTGTTTTGATATAAGCGGTTGTATAGCCAACCTAATACTGTAATATTCCCAACTATTGGGAAGCATTGCCTTTTTATTCTCCATCAGGTCGTTTATCTCCGACGGAACATTATTCAAGTGATAGAAATTACCGACCCCCCAGTCTGACATCACAGTGCAATCTCATAAAAGATATCTTGATTCCCATCTTCTAAACTGATGAGCCGAATATCCGATATCAGTTTGAAAATCCTACGATGATCGTAAAGCCTGTTCTATTGTGCGAAATCACGAAAAGGAACTGTTCAATGAGGGTGTGCCGTCTTAACACGTATCATCGTCAAGCTCATACGCAACGGCATAAACATGAATAGAGAATGTATCGGAACTATAGTGAAATCAATTATATGGCACCTGACAGTAAACCGTCAAGATAAAAATTATCCATGTGGCTCTCCTTGTATTTCAACTGCATGCATTGTTATAGTCCCTGGCAGAGTACCGACTAAGCAGGAGAAAAAGCGAAAACAGCATATCTTCTGAAAAATATAACGTCCACTCATTATGCTTTTCCAAAAATACGGTATTTCTTGATCATAAATACAGTGTTCACCCTATTTATTTCTTTGTCGTAATATTTTAGAAATGCGACTCTGTTTGAGTTTGTCAACGAACCCCGACAACAGTTTATCTGAAAATCTTTTTCCACATATACGTGTCATTCATCTCACAGTATAGAAACAAGAAGTACAGGATCAACAGGCACAAAAACATACCGAGGGGGACCGATGGGAGCAGGGAGAGAACGACCTTGCTCCCGCTGCCGGGCACAGTTTTATCGTCTGTTGGGGAAAAAAAAGAAGACAGATTCGACAGATGGTATGCCAGAGATATCAAATATGATGGGGAGACAGCATCATGAGCATTGAAAAGCACTATATAAAAAGCCGTCCAGTCTGTAAGGTCACATTCAAGTTACCACAAACAGCTGCCGGATTCGCACATAAAATCAATATTGTTGGCGAATTCAACAATTGGGATTTTAACGCTACACCAATGAGAAAATTACAAAACGGAGCATTTAGTGTAACCATTGATCTTGACCAGGGAAAAGAATATCAGTTTCTCTACCTGATTGACGGGAAATATTGGGAAAATGATCGGGAAGCTGACAACTATGTGCGAAGTCCGTGCGGATACAGTGATAATTCAATCGTTGTTGTATAAAAAATAGTAGTAACGATGTTAACGGTTGACCAGACAGATGTTTCGACGTCATGATTCATGCCTTTCTCAGATAAATGGGGAGCAAGTTTCCTTGATCCCCCCACATCGACTTCACAAAATCATTCTCTATTTAAACTTTTCTCTTAAGGCAATCTTGTTGATCTTACCGACACTGGTTTTGGGTATCTCGTCGACGAATTCGAAACGGTCCGGGATACCGTACTTTGGTATTTTCCCCTCATCGGAACACTTTTTCATGAACTGAACAAGATCGTCACTACTGACTTTACCTTTATATTCCGGTTTCAATACCGCTATAACGACCGGACGTTCGCCCCACTTTTCATCGGGAACACCGATGGCAGCAGATTCCGAAACTGCTTCATGCTGACTCGTGAGATTTTCCAGATCCAGCGATGAAATCCATTCACCGCCCGTCTTGATAACATCTTTCAATCGGTCGGTTATCTGTACATACCCTTCCTCGTCAATGAAGGCAACATCACCGGTATGAAGCCACCCATCACGCCACAGCGCCTTTGTCTGTTCCGCATCCTTGAAGTAGCTCATGGTCAGAGCGGGAGTCCTCAGTACAAGTTCGCCTGTTGTCTCACCATCGTGAGGCAGGAATTGACCCATGGGGTCCATGAGTTCCACCTCGCACAGGGCGAAGGGTACGCCTGCCTTGATCAATACGTCCAGCTTTTTCTCGTCATCCCAGTCAAGCATGTGCTGCTTGAGATTTGCAATCGTTACTGCCGGACAGGTTTCTGACATTCCATAGGCCACGTATATCTCAATGCCAAGGTCCATTGCGGCTTTCGCCAATCCTCTGGGCAGTGCCGCACCGCCTATGATCACCTTCCAGTTCGATAAGTCGACCTGTTTTGCAACGGGACTGGTGACGAGCATGTGAATTATCGTGGGAACGCAGTGAGAAAATGTTACCTTTTCTCCAAGAATCAATTTTAAGAGCATTTCCGGTTCGTATTTCCCGGGATAGACCTGCTTGACACCGAGGAGTGTCGCCGTCCAGGGAACTCCCCAGGCGTGGGCGTGGAACATGGGAGTGAGCGGCATATAGATGTCATTTGATCGGAACCTCCCTATTGATTCATAGCTTCCCATGGTTATCGCTTCGCTCAGGCTGTGGAGAACGAGCTGCCGATGGGAAAAATAAACGCCTTTCGGAAGGCCCGTTGTTCCCGTGGTGTAAAAGATCGTCGCCTGCGTGTTTTCGTCGAAGTCCTGAAAATCAAACTCCGGCGAGGCATCTTTCAACATGTCTTCATATTCAATATCGATCGGTATTTTTGTCTCGGGTATAGTTTTGTCGTCTGTAAGCACAACGACCTTCTTCACCGTTTTCAGGTGGTCCCACACTGCTTCGAGGAGAGGAAGAAATTCTGCGTTGATCAGAACGACATCATCTTCCGCGTGATTCATGGTATATATTATCTGCTCCGGCGACAGTCTCCAGTTCATGGTGTGCATGATTGCCCCCATCATGGGAACCGCGAAGAAACATTCAAGATAACGATGGCTGTCAAATTCAAAAATGCAGACCGTATCGCCGTGCTTAACTCCCAGTTTTGCAAGACCGCTTGCCAGGCGATGAACCCGTGCGTACATATCCTTGTATGTATATCTCAGCTTGTCGCGGTAGACGATTTCCTGATTGGGAGTGTTGATCATCGGATTGACGAGCAACTTTTTGATGAGTAACGGATACTGATAAGCCTCACCGGGTTGATACACTTTTTTCCCCATTATAGTCCCTCCTTCGTTTATAGTCTTTCAATCATGTGCTGACTACGTAACAGATGCGGTTTTTACCTCCTTTCCATTAATTGTTATGAAGTACTCTTTTACTTTTTTAATAATGCATCCTGTAAGTTACTGCGAAAAGATTATGCCGATTCTTTATGTATCATATTCGCCAGACTATAAGAAGTGATTATATAGCCAACAACATAAAAAACCTGGAAATTACCCGATCTCACATGATTCATTTCACCCGCTCTGCCTTAAAGATCCCTTCCAGCCACTGCAATGTTTCTCATCTATAATATTCCGTTCCCAATCTCACGGTGTGACATTATTCCATGCCTATCGGCTCACCTTGAAAAATGCATAACAATCAATCCGCAAAACTGCTTCTACAGATCAATATTTAAAGGGAAAGTAATATAATGTTGCTTCGTAAGTAGCACAGTAAGAACCTTACAATGATGAAAAAAATTGTCAAGATATTTCATGCAATTCGGTTGAAACGGTAATCTAATCCTGAAATAAAGAATATTCTTGCCGACTCGGTAAATTTGACGACAGAGCTCATTACATAAAAATATAGTATGCTCACTGTAGTCGCTTTCATGCTTGACCATATTGTGAACTTAATTTACAAAGAATACTGTTTTTGTCTTAACTTAACAAAATGACACCACGCACATGAGACGGGGGTAATCAAACTGTTGATTGGAATCAATACCATTTTCGAATGGATCCGTAATCACAGTACCATGATCTGGATGTTTTCGTCTGTTTCGCTTATTACGTTCGTGGGAACCGTAATCATGATTCCCTTTTTTGTAGCTCGAATCCCGGCAGACTATTTTGTTCGAAGACAGAACAATCCGAGCCATCACTATATAAAGCGCCCCAATCTGCGTTATCTATACCTGATTTTCAAAAACCTCGTGGGTATTATATTCATCTTGGCCGGTATGGCAATGCTGTTTCTTCCTGGACAGGGAATCATTACGATCTTTATCGGTATCATGTTAATGAATTTTCCGGGGAAGCGTATTTTAACACTGCGAATCGTCCGAAAGGAAAAGGTGTTCAGAGCAATCAACTGGATGCGAACGAAAGTTCAACAACCTCCACTGCAGCTACCGGCCACCAAACAGATACAAGGATTTAAATCGGCGATGGTTGATCCCACGGAAGAAGAGTAACAAGAGCAGGAAATAAATTCAAATTGCCCTTATAGAATTTGTTTTATAATAACGGTAAGTATTTCTTAATATTTTTTTTAAACATGCCGATACATACTCTGATTGCTTTTTTTAATATGGATCTTTCGGAAGGTTGAAATCTCTTGAGAACAGATTTGATCCTCTCAACAATCTATCCGAATATTTGCGGTGTGATCCGCAACAATTTCAGCACGTAGTTTTAACGCCTTTTTCTGTCGTTCAATTTTATTCGACGTGGCAGAGAAGGTTTACTCATATGACGTTCTTTCATAACGGTATAATATAGTGTCAATTCACAAATTTCTGTGGAATGGGGGCCAATGGCAGAAACATTCGTCAAACTTTTGCAGTATTCATCAGCCGATAAAGGTTTATTGAGGATAGATCGTATCGGTGCCGGAGTGGGTGTAATTTTTTACAGTGCCGCACACAAGATGGGCGCGGGACTTCACATTCTGGCGCCAAACTCTGTCTCAATACAACCGAAGAATCCAGTCATGTATGCCAACACGGCAATACCCTATGCCCTTGAACAGCTTGAAAAAAAAGGAGTCCCTCCTCCTTATTCTGTTGCAATCGCCGGAGGAGCTGTTCTGTTAGGCAATGATGATGGTACGGGAATGGGTCATAAGGTGGTTGAAGCAGTCAGAGACGCCTTAACGAAGACTCATCTCTTAATCAAGCTTGATCAAACGGGCGGTACCAAGGTTCGATCAATGGTTCTGGACATAGATGCGGGTAAAATCAGCATATCGTAACAAGATGTCCTCGTAATAAAAAAACGAAAAGGTGACTTATCGTGATAGTAACATGCTCAAATTGTCAGAAGGTTTATGATATACCTGACGAACGTCTCCCCAAAAAAGACTCTCTTGCTTTTCCTTGCCCTGCATGTAAGGAGACGATCAAACTTGATCTTCGATCTTCCTCGTCGCCGATGGCAACCGTTGCTCATCCCGTAAGACAAGACAAAGAGCAGGAACAACCGACCGGTGAAACCCTGAAAAGACTGATTCTCAAAACCATACATGACCTTCCCCCCATGCATCAGACAGTCATTAAGGCCCGTGACATCATGAAAAACCCTGGTTCAAGTTTTGAACAGCTTGCTGCAATTCTGTCAACCGACCAGGCTATTGCTGCCAGGGTTTTAAAACTGGCCAATTCCGCATATTACGGTTTCGTGGGACAGGTATCCTCGATTCAACATGCCTCCGTCATGCTTGGCTACAAAACGTTAGAGCAGCTGATAACCTTAGCAGGAACATCGAACCTTCTCGGCAAACAACTGGAAGGATATGAACAGGATGCGGGCGATCTTTGGCAGCATTCCCTGGGAGTTGCCTTTGGTTCCAAAATTATTGCAAACAGGAAAAATCCAGCCCTTGCAGATGATGCCTTTGCTGCAGGGCTCATTCATGATGCAGGTAAACTTGCCCTCGATCCCCACCTCTCTGAACGAAAGGAAACCTTTCGGCATTTCATGGCAGACGGCCGGGTTAGTTTTCTTCTTGCAGAAAAAGAGATTCTGGGCTTCGACCACGCTGAGATTGCATCTGAATTGTGTAAGAACTGGCATGTCCCTGAATCCCTGGCAACGGCTATACGGTATCATCACGATCCATCTCTCTCCAATAACGACGAACTCTCTTATATCGTTCATACAGCTGATGCAATAGCTATGATGAGCGGCATCGGAGCGGGAATCGACGGGATGCTCTATCAGATGGATGATAATGCCTTTGAATTCCTGGATCTCGTGGAAGAAGATGTGAGCGAGATTATCGTCGAAATTGTTGAGTCCGTTCATAAAATCTCGGATATAATGCAAGGAGCCTGATCGCAACCGTCCGGTCCCGTTTCTCCTCGTGCATTACGAACCAGAAAAAACGGATCATAAGGGTTCAAGCCGTCATTACGACGCCATATTGTCAAAACACAACATTCTTAAAGATAATCGTCACTGACATACTTGTATCATTATGCATCACGCAATTCCCTGTAATGAAAAGTTTTTTATCCATCGCTCCAGGATGAGACGTAATGCTTATTCAATGTTTTCATTCAATAAGAAGCGCATGAGCGAGAGACTTGTTTCATATACAGGGATGGCTGAATCCGTATCATTTCATCATCATCTCAATCTTTTCGGCAACCAACTCCGGACTGGGTAGCATTGCATTCTCAAGGTTGCTCGCATACGGGATGGGGCATTCAGGAGCAGCGATCCTGACCGGTGCGGTTGTGAGAAGATCAAACCCGGCAAGAACAACCCGTGCAATGACCTCCGCACCGATACCACCGGTAGCTGAACCCTCCTCAACCGTTACCAGCCGTCTTGTCCTGGCAATCGATTTCAGGATCGTTTCCGCATCCATGGGATAGAGTGTCACAAGGTCGATCACTTCCGCATCGATTCCCACCGATGCCAGCATTTTAGCTGCATCGAGGGCAACGCTGACTCCCAGCAAATGTGTTACAATCGAAACATCGAGACCCTCTTTCACAACCCTTGCCTTCCCCAGGGGGAGCGTATAATCACCGACAGGAACTACCCCTGCATTGGCATAAAGTAATTTGTGTTCAAAAAACAGGACCGGATTGTTTGATCGTATCGCCGATTTGAGCACTCCTTTCGAGGTATATGAGTCGGATGGTGCTACTACCATCAATCCGGGTATCCCCAAGAAAAACTTCTCCATCGATTGCGAATGCTGTGCGGCCATTCCGATGCCGCTCCCCACGGGTGTTCTGATCGTTAACGGCATCTTGACTTGACCACCCGTCATATATCTCAATTTAGACGCCTGGTTAAGGATCGGGTCCATACAACAGGTAAGGAAGTCAGCAAACAATATTTCAACAACCGGTCTCGTGCCCGTCATGGCTGCACCGGCAGCACCACCGACGATTCCGTTTTCACTGATGGGAGTATCGATAATCCGATGACTGCCAAACCGATCGATAAGACCTTCCGTTACAGTAAAATAACCGCCGAGCGAGACATCCTCTCCCCATAAAAAAACCGTATCATCTCGTTCCATTTCTTCTGCTATGGCTTCGTTAATCGCCTGTGACACCGATATCTGTCGTGTCTGTCCATCTTCACACGGATCACGCCAATCACCACTGAACAGATTCTCGTCATCGGGGAAATAAACGTTCGTCAAAAGATTTGAAATTCCGGGAAGATTTGATTTTCGGGCAACTTCAACCGCTTCATCAATTTCATCTCTTGCCTCTTTTCGCAGTTGCTCTATGCCGGCATTATCAGCAGTGGAACTGCCGAGCATCTGGTTCCGGAGCTTCTCAATCGGATCTTTCAACTTAAACCTCGTTTTTTCCTCTTCGGAACGATAAAGTTCAGGCTCACCTTCCATATGCCCGTGCCATCGATATGTCATCAATTCGACGAACCGGGGCTTTCCGTCCCTCCTGATCTTCCCAACAAGCTTCTCCACCGCATCATACACCTGCCGTACATCATTTCCGTCAAGCCGATGTGCCTCTATGTTGTAAGCATGGGCTCTTTCGTATATTTCAGTTACAGCGGAATGTTTTTCTATTGACGTAAATTCACCGTAGAGATTGTTTTCGATAACAACGAGTACGGGAAGATTGAAAACGGAGATCATATTCAACGCCTCGTGAAACATCCCCTGGTTTACCGACCCGTCACCGGCAAAAACGACGGATATATCGTCCCTCTTTTCCATCTTTATGGTAAGGCCTGCTCCCAGTGCCAAAAGATACCCCGCACCAACAATGCCGTTGGCACCCAGCACTCCTCGCTCTCCGTCGGTCACGTGCATCGGACCGCCTTTCCCCTCACAGAGACCATCCGCTTTCCCATAGAGCTCCGCCATCATCTTCTTGAGATCGGCACCTTTAGCAATAATATGTCCATGTCCGCGGTGAGTTGTATTCAGGTAGTCAGTGTCTCTCAAATTCATGCACACTCCGGCAGCAACCGCCTCCTGTCCGATTGAAAGATGTATTGCTTCGGTGGGAATATCTCCCGCTTTAAATGCCTGTGACAGATGCTCTTCAAATAGACGGATTTTATACATCATTTTGAGGAGATCCTCGTCTGTAGCTCTCTGTACCGTTTTCGATATTTTTCCTTCGGCAGCCTCAGGTACCACCTTTGAAAGTGTCATCGGAAATTCGGGCAGAACGTCAAGGTTGAAATGCTTCTTCTTCCTCCCCCTCAAAAAGAAGGTCCGAAGGGGTTTTCTCCCGCCCGTTTTCTGTTTCTTCAATAGGTCGTTCCTTCCCATATCCAAAAGTACTTGCGGGTACAGGACAAATGCAGGTTTCAATGCGGGCAGGAGCTTGAGAGCCTTTGTGACCGATCCCTTGGCGATGATCTTTCTGCCGGCAATAGCCAGGGGGATATTCAATGTTTCCATCCAGAACTCGTGATTGACATCTGACGATAGAATCATTTCGACATCAAAATCCACTTCTCGATCGGGATCCCAGAAATATTTTAATGAATCATCTGTATTATCCACATAGAAATTCGTTTCGTAATCGGTGATACGGAATTTCACCACGAGTTTAACGCCCGATATTGCCCGTACTATTTCCGGATTTTTCGAAATCCTTTCCCACAGTTCTGACAGAATGCTGACAAATTCTTCCCTGTTTTTATATGTCTTCATCGTATCCCCTCCCACATAAATCAGTGTCACAACTACCTGTATTTCATGATTTATCAGTTCACAGACCACTGCCCCGTTCGATGAAAATCGATGGGTTCTCCATGCTTTTCGAAACTAATCCTACCTGTATAAAGGGCGGGCTCTTACTTGTTTTAACAACATGCACCTCGCCGACGATACATTTGAGTCTTTATTCCTGACCTTTAGCCATAAACCTTGTGCCTTTGCGGCTTTGCCGCATTAGGTTCACTATTTCGTTGTCCGGCCGGGGATAAATATGGCCCAGGCATCAAAGAGAGAGTTATATCGGAGAAGAAACTCGTTTCCTTCTGCAGTACGTACTTTGAAATAATCCATAGCCGGTTGACCAGGTTCAACTTCCCCCTCATACCAGCGATCAATAATGTCAACAATTTCCCATCGCTTACCCTGACAGGTAAAGGCGACGGGCCGTTCATTGATTTTATAACCGCTGTAACACTCCACCTTTATTACTTCAAAATTCATAGATACAATCCGTTACCGATAACTTGTATTTTCAAGCATATGTAACCACGGATAGTATGAATTATACCAGATATCAAGCCTTTATTGTTAAAAGATACTTGTACACGACTATTTTGATCATTATTAAAAAATCGTCATAGAAATATCAAGAAGCTCCCTTGGAAAGCATTGTGGAGAGTCAGCATAGATGTCCGATATTATTGACTATAACAATTATAAACATCTTTTCAGCTGTCATATTTCATTGTACATCACATAAGAAAAGGTGTGATATATTTCATACTTAAGATATGAAGTGCTTCATAGGTGCTTTCGGCAATCCTATTGTATAAGGTAATCAAACCTTTTAATCTTGCTTCATACGGGAAGGTTCTATATACGCAGTGAACCCCGTACAAGCGATTGAGGTTCTCTCTAATCAAAGAGGTAAACACAACGCACCGTAAAAGCGTTTTTATGAGGGAAAAGACCATGTATAAAAAAAAGCAATTGACAGTTATCGTCCTTGTTTCACTGATAACCTGGTTCTTTCTCCTGGGCTGTATCCAAACACTCACCTTGCTCTCGGTCCCTGTCACGGCACTCCAGCTCGGTACAACAGCCTATCAATCGATTGAAAAAGCAGACGTTGATGCTGCAGTAATATCGGGAGGTTCTGAAATAAAACTCAAAAACATTAAAACCATTGCCGTATTTCTAGGTCAGGAAAGCACTGAACCGCCCCTTGGAAGGATAGGAGACCTCGGAGCCGTCGTGGGAGACAACCTGTGTGTTGAACTAACGAAGCTGGGATTCACTATCCGTGACGGAAGCAGACTGCAGAAAGCTACCGTAAACGAATTGGCTAACGCAGGTTACAGTAACCGTAGAGTCGCTAAAATAGGAAGAGCGTTAGGAGTACAGGCAATTTTGACCGGTAACGTAACAGCCGGACAGAATCGTTCCTTCGGTATGCTCGGTGTGGGCAGAATGAATACAGTCGTTCAAAGTGCCACAATGAAAATCATCGATGCCAGAAAGGCAAATACGTTAATGCTCGTTACGATCAACTATAAAGTAGGTCAGGGCCCTCATGTTGCGGCAGAAGGTATTGCCATGGTCTTGAAGGCAAAATTGGACGATCCAAAGGCAGATGTTAAAGAAGTAATGAAGGCAGAAAAGAAGATGGTCGGACTGGATGATTCAAGATTTTCAAGCCATGTCATGTAAATTATTTGTTATTCGTCAGCCAGTTCCGTCACCTTTGTTTAAGAAATAGCGTTCACCTCACATTCGATTCCGCAGTCTCATCCCTCGATACCCAAACGTCTTCTCAGACGATTCAGCCGATACACAAGGGCCTCCCTTTCAGGTTCCATAGTACGACTGACATTTTCAAGAACCCCCGTGACCAGCGACAAGGCCCTTTCAAAATTGTGCTCCCGGTGTTCATACCACTTGGCCAGTTCTTCCACTGCAAAGATATCGCAGGGATCTTTCATCAGCATTTTTTCCCAGATTTTCACAGCTTCGTTCCACCGGCCGGCACGCTTATAAATGAGCGCAAGCATTCGCCCGGCATCAGATGCAATATAACGATCTTCCGAGTACATCAAAGAACCGAGGAATCGTTGAGCTCTTTCGTCATACCCCCGGTCGGCAAAAAGCCGGGCTACAGCAAGGAGATCGGAATGATTGGCGTAATCCATATCGATCTCGTGGCTCAGCAATTCGGCGAGATGCAAGGTCAGTGTCGCCATGGAAATTACATCGAGGCGATTGTGCTCGACAACATCCACCATCAGGCGGCCGTCTCGCCGGCGAAGCCAATCAAAATACCGCTGAGGGATTTCGCTCCCCGGGATGTCACCCCGGCGTCGAAGACCGAGCACCTCTCGTTCGAGAGTTACGAGACGGCTATTATCCAGGCGATGTCCCAGCATCCGACGGGATGGATACAACAGGTCGAGATGAGGAAGATCGGAAAGGGGATCGGAGATCCGGTTCATAATGAAACGGGTGGTTAACAAACCCACGTCGAAGGATTTTCCGTTGAACGTAACAAGAAAACGCTTATTCCGGGCAACCTCTTTAAGAAAGACCAGACACGCCCGTTCCTCCGAAAAGTCCCGGGCAAAGATCTGCTGCGTGATAAAAGAATCTCCTTCAAACCAGCCGAGACCGATGAGAAAGGCAAAGGTCCCTGTTCCACCGGACAGACCCGTGGTCTCTGTGTCAAGGAACAGGCCCTCGGTAAAGTTACAGGCGGCTATTTCCGGGTTATTTGCAAGGAGAGAAGCTGATGCCATATCAACCGTTGACAGTTCCCGGATACATCGGTGGCCATGGTACGCAGAAGCCTCGGTCTCACGGTGGACAAGGAAGCACTGACCGTGGGAATTTTCGATTTCCGCTCCTTCGATAACGTCATGTAAATCAAGATGTTTTCCTCCCAATACCGCCGAATGAGCGGGCATCTGTTCCGGACGACGCGACATGATTGCTTCGATACGTCTCCGTAATTCATTGATCTGTCGCTGCCTGTCCGATTGTGTATCATCCGGCGGACGTTCTCCGGTGAGTCGCTGAAGCCGTTTTCTTACACTCATGCTCTATCCAATAAATCGAGAATTGCAAGGGCTACCTCCTTCGCCGTCGGTCCAACCTCGAGAGTCGGCCCCACACAGGTAGGACAGCCGTGGCTGCAGGGGCAAGTCGTAATAAGGCCCCGAGCCGACGCAAGAAGGCGCTCGTGCTGTTCAAACAAAAGATCTGAGAAACCGATGCCCCCGGGATAGGCATCAAAAATAAAAATGGTTGGGTCGAAGGCGTCCGTTCTCACCTGCTCGGCATCTCCTCCATCCGAAGGAGACACGGTAATACTTCGCCAGTCTTTGCCGTGTCGAACAAACCACTCTCCACTCTTATCACCGATGCACCGATCAATATCATGAAGATCGGCCATAAGGATCATGGAGGCCAGATGATGCAGGCTGTAGGCAAGTCCCGACAGACCGTCGATAATTTCCGCCTGGGTATATTTCAGCCTTCCCAGCAGGTTCCGGGGTATGGTGAACCAGTAACTCGTCGTATGCATGTCCTTTTCAGGAAGTACAACATCGCCATAACCCAGATTCTCCGACGTATAAAATTTGATCTTCTTATACCCCACGACTTTCCGAACGACCTGCACTTCACCATGTTCCACAATAAGTTTTTGATGATGCTTGGTGTCGAAGCCTTCAATAACACGGACGTTTGTGTATGTCATGGCATCGGTATAATAGTCGACATCGACTTTTCTGACATAGGCCTTTTGTCGTTCAAGATCCAGTTTGTCCACGTGGTACTGCTGGGACTCAACCATATAAATGGCGTCGTCATGGACCGTAGTAAATGCACTGTCCCAGTCAACCTCGGCGATGACCTGGTGATTCGCCGCATCGGTCATATCGATAACGACGATATTTTCCGGATTGATGCTTCTGAGGCTCACTTCATCGGCAGGATAGCTTTCCGCGGCCCAGTGCCAGCGTTCCGCTACCCGGTGGAGAATTCCCTTTTCCTCGAGATAGTCAAGAAGTTCCTCAAGGTCTTCCCCCCCGAATCGTTCGCCCCTCTCAAAGGGTAGCTCAAAGGCTGCACTTTTCAGGTGATGAAGCAGGATAAGAAGATTATCGGGATTGACCCGACAGTGTTCCGGCGATCTCGAAAAGAAATAATCCGGGTGTTCTACGATGAACTGATCCATGGGATTGCTCCGGGCAATCAAGAGGGCGATGCTACTCCCCATGCGCCGTCCGGCGCGTCCCGCCTGTTGCCACGTGCTTGCGATAGAGCCGGGATATCCCGCCATGATGCAGGCCTCCAGATCACCGATATCAATTCCCAGTTCCAGAGCGTTGGTACTGACCACACCCATAACATCACGGGTTCTCAGTCCTTTTTCAATCTGTCGCCGCAGGTTCGGCAGGTATCCTCCCCGATACCCCGTCACGTACTGTGTGTCAACGGGACTTCCCTTGGAGAATTTATCTTTCAGATATTTTGTCAAAACCTCCACATTGAGACGGCTGGTGGTAAACACGATGGTCTGGATATCATTCGAGATGAGATCGGCCGCCATCTTTCTTGACGGTGTCAGCGCGGATTGTCGGATTCCCAACTCCCGATTGATAATGGGCGGATTGTACAGCATAAATGTCCTCGCTGCCGTGGGAGCACCGCTTTCATCAATCAGTTCCACCGGCCGTTCCAGTACCCGTTCGGCGTGTTCTTTCGGATTGGCAACCGTCGCAGAGCAGCAGATAAAGACGGGATTACACCCGTAAAATCGGCAGATCCGAACCAGTCTTCTGATCACATTCGTCAGATGGCTGCCGAAGACACCACGGTACACATGCAGCTCGTCAATAACCACGTATTTGAGGTTGGTAAATAATTTCTGCCACTTCGTGTGATGCGGCAGGATACCGGTATGGAGCATATCAGGGTTGGTAACTACCACATGACCCTGTTTGCGAATCGCCTGGCGTGCGTCGGCAGGTGTATCGCCATCATAGGTATAGGTTTTGATATCGGCTTGTAATTCCCGGATCATGCCGTGAATCTCGTGCATCTGATCCTGGGCCAAGGCCTTGGTTGGAAACATATAGAGTGCCCGCGTTTCCGGCTCTTCAAGGATACGCTGGAGAACGGGAAGATTATAGCAGAGTGTTTTACCGCTGGCTGTCGGCGTAACGAGGATGACATCCCGGCTATTTCTGATGGATTCTATGGCCTCCGCCTGATGACTGTATAGTTGATGAACGCCCCGCTTTTCCAGGATCGAGCGGATTCTGGGATGGACCCACCCGGCAAAGGGTGCGAAGATTCCCTCGTGAGCGGGAATATGTTTGATCGACGTTACATTTTCCATGAAACGCCGGTCCTTCTTCTTACGTGACAGCCACTCCTTCAGTGTCAGCTTGGCCATAAACAATCCCACTTCTGCCGGTATCTCTTTTTTCGCTGAGTATAGGAAGGCAGGGGTTGCATGTCAAGCGGGAAAAAAGACCGTTCTGATTCCATGAAAAAACAAGTAATCCGATACCGACGAAAACCCGTAAATGCACGTCGTTCAAAATTTCGGCACGGACCGGAAAGTTGATAACCCTCATCACCTTTCGAATCAGCCCCCGGAAACTTTCCGGTATATTTTTTCCCCTGTGATTTCATAATCGACTCCCGAAAGTGCACGTCTTATCTGTTTCATGGCCTGTCGGATCCGATGTTCGTTTTCCACAAGGGCTATGCGAAGATATCCTTCCCCCTCTTCACCGAATCCGATGCCCGGCGCCATGGTGACATTCGCATGCTCCGCCATATAAAGGGCAACGTTCATAGATCCCATTTGATCATACGGCGCAGGAATCTTTGCCCAGACAAACATTCCTGCCTTCGGTTTCTCCACCGTCCAGCCCATCCGTTCAAGCCCCCGGCAGAGTATGTCCCTTCTCCTCTGATAGATCTCTACCTGCTGCGTCACGTCGTTATCACACTCTCTTAATGCCACGATGCCGGAAATCTTTACCGGTGAAAAGATACCATAATCGTAATAGCCTTTGATCTTGGCAAGTCCCTGGATCAACTCGGCATTGCCCACGCAATAGCCGATTCGCCAGCCGGCCATGTTATAGGATTTCGAAAAAGAACCGAACTCAACACCAACGTCTTTGGCACCCGGGACCTCCAGAAAACTTGGCGCCACATACCCGTCAAACGTAATCTTGGCGTAAGCAAAATCATGAACCACCGTGAAGTGATATTTTTTCGCCAGGGGGACGATCTCTCTGAAAAAGTCTTCGGACACTACGGCACCGGTGGGATTATGGGGATAATTCAACATGACCACCTTTGGACGTGGAATAATTGACTCACAGATACCGGCAATACGTCCCAGAAAAACCTCTTCCGTGGTCAGGGGAATGCGGATGACGGTTCCTCCCGCTATTATGGAGGCATACACATGAATGGGAAAAGCCGGTGCGGGAACAAGCACGTTATCTCCCGGACCCACGATTGCCAGACAAAGATGGGATATACCCTCCTTAGAACCGATGGTACAGATTACCTCGGATTCACTGTCCAGATCCACGCCGTAATCCTTCCGATAGAAACTGGCAATTCCCCGTCGCAGGTTTCTGAGCCCATGAGCAACCGGGTATCGATGGCTCCTCGGGTTCTGTACCACCTCGCAGAGTTTTCTCACGATCGGAGCGGGCGTCGGATCGATGGGATTACCCATCCCCAGATCAATAACATCTTCACCCTTCATGCGTTTTTCCATCTTTATGGCGTTGATCATACCGAAAAGATACGGTGGGAGTTGATTCATGCGCGAGGCAAAACGAATAGTACTTTCTACATTCATACATCCTCCTTATATATATCTTCATACAAAACAAAAAAGCCTCGGACCGTATGGCCCGAGGCTTATAAGACTAAAAAACGCCATGGGCCGGTATCCTTCAGCCCATGGCGTCAGCTGCTGTTATTGTATGAATTCGTTAGGTGCAGCCAACCTCCGCATGGACCGTGTCCGTAGCGGCGGCCGCTGCCGCGTTCATATACGCTGGTTTGTTCAATGATATAGGACTCATTCTATTACACCGTGCTCGCTTGTTAGTCACTCCATAACCGACACCTGTATATTTGTCAACACATAAATGTCTGATCCGGAATACGAAAGGAAAGCAATCGCAACAATGACTGCATTTCTTTTCCGACTTTTAATTGTAATAGTACCCGACAAAAAACACCTATCCTGTTCCGTTAAATATGATCTGTATCATATTCCATTCTTTTTTCACTTCCATGTGAGAATGCAGTTCGACCCATTTTTTGAAGGACGGTGGACTGAATCCTCTTTTCTTTCCTTGTTTCTGACATCATCAAAAATAATATAGAGAACAGAAAGACTGAATAAAACAAACAAACAAACGAACGGATGGCTAAAACAGGCAAACAGGGGGCAAAATATCCATCCTATCATTTTCTTCAGGGATTCTTCCTGGTCTCGATTGAATTTATGTACCTTTATCGTCCCGTGTTTAAAAATGGGAGAGGAAAATTGTGTTTGAAATCGTATACCTAATTGTTTGCCACCGGCAATTATAATCCTGGATAGTCTATCGGTTATACTCGCGAGCGAATGCTGTTTCTCCGGATTAAAACTTTCTGCCACTGGCAATTCGGCAGTGTAGGTACTCTTGAAAGAAACACATTGAACGATTGTAAAAACCAGTAAAATGGTCATGGTCAAGAGAAAATAATCCCGAGGTTTTTTTCTTGATTGTCTGCGAGAGTGATAAAGTATTGACATGTCAACACCTCCTTGGCTGAACTTTCTTGCCGAGCGAAGGGCAACACGGTGAGATGTTTCTTTCGCCTGGCAACCCTGCCACCTTATCCCGTAATCTTAAGGACTTAGGCCAGAGGCTTTGCGTCCCATCCTTTCGGAATGGTTTGCCTTTTTCAGGTTCGCTGCGTATCTCTTATCGAGGTAAAAACTCTCCATTGAAGTACACGCAATGTGTTTTTCGGTATTGTTGACTATAGTCCTATCACGTAACTCCCCGGAAGCAAATGTGGTGTTTCATACTTTTGATGTGAAAATGCTCACACGGATATGCATCGAAAGAGGAACAGAGTCTAAATTTGATAATTATTGGAACTTATCAAGCAGTTGAGGCGGCACATCTCATTGAAATTACTGTTTTATGAACTCTCTTAACGTCGTGGTGAATAGTGCCGGAACCGACAATTCCAGCTTTTCTGAGCTTGCTTTTTTATGCCATCATTCCTTACCCAGGTAGCAGCCTTCATAATCCAACGTACAAAGCGGTGTTTTTCCCTCATTGAAAACGGCGTTAACTACCTCCCCGATGAACAGCGTATGGTTACCCGGTGCCATACTTTGGGTGACACGGCACTCCATGCAGCCGAGGCAGTCTGTCAAGATGGGGCATCCGGTCATGCCGTCTTCCCAGGCAATTGACGCAAATTTTTCCCTGGCAATCGGACCTTTGAAAAGGCTTAAGAGATCTTTTTGCTCCCTGGCGAGGATGTGCAGGGCAAAATGTCCGCTCTTCGTCAGCAACTCGTGAGAATAACGGTTGGGGTGGACAGCCACCATAAACAGCGGCGGGTCGTAGGACACCTGGCTCACCCAGGAGGCGATCATGCCGTTGATGGTGTTTTCAAACCGTGTGGTAAGGACGTAAATACCGTACGTCATATGGGCCATGTTTTTCAATATTGCTTCCTTCATGATCCGCTCCTGCCGTCAATCAAATTGTTGCTTTCAAACGCTATACGGTTAATTCTATAATCGTGACATTTCCTTCCTGAGCCCTATTCGCAAGTAGGCAGCTTTGAGTCTTGGGCAGAAAATCCAAGTTATAGTTCAAAAAAGCGCTCCATCTGCCAAACAGGTTACTTCAATATGGTCTTTGCTACAGCCATCCCAGACAAGACTACCGATATTACTCCGTGACCTGGTTGTGTCCAATGGCCTACGAGATATAAGCCCTTGAGTGGTGTGCGCTGACCTAAGCGATGTATTCCAATCTGCTGAGGTGTCGCTGCCCAACCGTAAATCGAACTAAATACTTGATCAATATATCCTTCCGTCAGGGCGCCGTTTTTGGCGAATACGAGATGGTTTGTCAACTCGGGTATGTTTTTCTCAATCTCTGCCAGCAAAGTGGCTCCTAGCTTTTTTGTGGCTTCTGGTGTTCGTTTGATTTCTGCAGGCAAGCCACATAAAGCACTTACCAGGTGTTGCCCGGGACGGGCCAAGGAAGGATCGGCAGCAGTCGTCATAGTCATGCTGAAGATCCCGATTTGCCCGTTGATTAGATTGCGCCAGACCTGTTCCACGTCCCAGCTATCGAAAAATAGTGTTTCAAAACCAAATCCCAGAGCTGGCAGATCCAGGTCAGTAATCAGAGATATGTTTAAGGCCATGATTGAAGGTTCCAATCGATCCAATCTGTTGCGATACGAATGGGGCAACTGGCGAGGGTCGATTGACTCACTAAATGCATGCCGACAGTCTATACCGCATAGTATGTTAGGTGCGAAGAATTTCTGGCCACTCGCCAACTCCACACCGTTGGCTGCCCCGTTTTTAACAAGAATCTTCGTGACCTCACTGCCTAGCATCAATTCTCCGCCTTGATTGATAAAGGCATTTGCAACCACATCTGCCAGGCGGTGCAGACCACCTTTGCAAAAGAAAGCACCTTCTTCGATATAACTGGCCATCATGGTTGCCCACATCAGAAAAGAAGAACGTCCAGGTGTCAGCCCGATATAAGGCCACAGGGATGCGACCGCAGTGCGGGGACGTAGATCGGGAATGTATCGAACGAGAACATCCTCCACGGTAGCATTTCTATAGCGGATCAAGTCCGGGAATAGGAATGGTATCTTCAGCAGGCCCCAAGGGTTGCTTGCTGTAGAAAAAGATATTACCCCACGATAAATGCGGCTAAATAAGTCAAACAGGTGGGGCAAGTTCTCTAATCCGGTTGGAAATTCCTTTTTCAGACCTTCCATGAACGCATGGCGCCCTGACCACATCTGGAAGGATGATCCTGGCAAACGCATCGTTACAAAAGGTTGAACTCTGATAAACTCGCACTGCTTCAGCACACCAAGCTGGCTTAATAGCGTATAGACCGGGCCTGGTCCAAAGGGGCTATCTGCAGTACAGCCCATAATGAGTCGAGCAGCGGTGTCAAATTGGTAAGATTGGTATATTAGGGCGCTTACAAATCCACCAGGCTTTGGTTCTTTCTCGACCAGCAGTACTTTCTTTCCGGCTTTAGCGAGCAAGGATGCGGCAGTCAAACCGCCAACACCTGCACCAATCACAATCACGTCAAAATTATCGGAAGATTCTTTTTTGGTCATGGCATTCCTTTCAGAAAACCGGTAGACATAAAATAAGCGGTTCAATCAATTAATAATATCTTAAATGGTATAATAAGCTGAGAGGGTCGCATCTTAAATATTACGTATTCAACAATAGTTGAGACCCGACCCATAGGTCACCCCGAACCTTCTTCATCCTCCAGCCGTTCAGCAAAGGCCAGATAGCGAAGGGATTCGTTTTCATGTCCCTGGGCGGTATAGATTCTGCTTATTTTACGAAAATACCGGGCCCGCTCCTCCGGTACTTCCTCGGCCAGAGACAGATATATTTCCAGTATTCCCCCGGTCATGTTTCCGAGTTCAACGGCCGTATCGGCATACCGTGATTTGATAAAAGGGTCGAGGCGGGTGCGGCATTGCCGGCATTCATTCATGATCTCACCATAGAGATCGTGTGCTTTTCCCGTCTTGCCGAGGGCCTCACAGGTAAGTGCGAGGTTCCTCACGATGGTTTCATTCCATCCGTCGGTATTCAGGCAGTCGTTATAAAAGGATTCCGCTTGTTCATATCGCCCGGCACGGTAGAGCGTTTCGCCTTCCAGGAGTTTCATATGGAGGGTGTGGCGCACTTCGGGCGGCGATGAGCGGAGCACATCGTGGGCATCATCAAAGGCCTCCGTCTCCCAGAGCGCCTCGCAGAGCAAATGATAGCCGCGAAGTAAAGCGGGATTCTCTCTCACATATTCTTCCAGAATGTTACGGGCTTCCTCCGGTCTTCCCAGATTCAGGCAGGCCGTGCCGATCTCGAAGACTATATGGTTTCCCCCGGGGCTATTTTCTTCCTGAGCATTGGTAAGAAGCTCAAGCGCCCGTTCATAGTCTCCCCGGTTCAGCGCCACGTACCCTTCCTTGAAGGTATCGCCATAGCTGAGGTAGGCATGACGGATTTCATCGGGCAGTGTATTCACCAAGGCTGTAAAATATTCGTCACCCTCGTGATGGTAGACCGGTTTTTCCGTGGCGTCCTCTCCGCCTGTGATCACGGGAGACTCTTCCCGCATTCCCGCTCTTTTCCGTCTTTGTATCTCCCGCAACAGTTCTTCGAGGGCGTCTTTGAGTTCGTCATTTTCCGTTAATTCTGAGGCAAGCAGAAAAATATCCTCGGCATCGTCATAGAGTTCCAGGGTCATCCATTCCTCGCCGCGTTCCAGGTGGGCTCGGGCCAGAGACTCCCTGCTTCGGACTATCTTTAACTGAAGACGGTTGGCGTACCCTGTATCGTCGGGGCGTTTCTTCTTAAGTTTATGTAAGGCGTTTTCGTATTTCAGTTTGGCCGCGCCGAATTCCCCGATGTCGAAGTAGGCGTCTCCCTGTTTTTCATACTCTTCGGGGTCTTTGCCGGAAAAGAATTTGAACAGTCCCATGAATAAGGCTCCTCATGCGGCAAAGCCGCAAAGGCTAAAGGTCAAAAGCACAAGGCAATGGGAATCGGGTGCCAGGCTTCCGATTCGCCAAATCTGATATTCGATACCGCCTTAAGCCTTGGGCTCTTAGCCTTCGCCGTTATCATTTGCCATGTCTACTTGAGCTGGCACCAACATCTGCGCAACAAAGCAGTTGTTGTGAATAAAGACTCTATTAAAAGATCCAGCATTATGGCATTTTTTCTTTCACAAATAAAGGGAAAGGTGGCGGACCGCAACGGCCCGCTTCCGGTTTTCTAGAGTTGAGAGGGTCGCATCTTAAATATTAAGTATTCATATTGGAGCAAGACGAGTGGTCATATCTTGCTCTTTTCCTCACAGAGCAAAAAACCCCACCTG
>JAFGQS010000089.1 GCA_016935565.1 Deltaproteobacteria bacterium | reverse complement strand
CGAAACAAATCCGAATTTCCAATGTTCAAAACATCAATGCCACAAAAGCGGCATTGGCTCTATTGTCAAAGGTTTAACTCTTTCCCGTTTCGATATTTGTATTTTCGTCATTCCATATTGTTTCGAGTTTCGAAATTCAATGTTCCGGTTTAAGTATTGCAAGGGCTTATCAGCCATAAAGAAATTCTTTTGCCATTTTTGCAAGAACTTTACAATTAAGGGACTAATGGATACCAGATATGATTCTTGCTTCTTGAAATCATCGGTACTATTATTTACGGCAGCCTGAACTTCATCATGGAGTAAAGACCCCTTCAACGGTGAAACTGAAGGTAACAAAATCTTTTGTTATAAATCAAAAATCGAAGAGGCTACCGAAGCCTACATCGAAATCGGCAGGACGTGGTCCGGACTATAACGGACTGATATCCAGTGGAACATTCATGTAGTCAGAGAAGCCGTCCGAACTCGAGGGCCTTTTTGTTCACACTGACACACATCTGCTCTTGAATTATCTCATAGCCGGTCTCATGAAAAGGAATATATAAGAGGGTTGCTTCGCCTATCGTGAGGTCGACCTGGGGCAGAAGGGGAAAACATGTCCGCTTATTCATAATTGAATCGGCGAGGGTAACCTTCATGCTTTGAATTGCTTCACTGAGAGGAAGTGTGACGGGGTAGGCACTGACGGTTGGGATCTTCTCTTTCGTTTCAAAGTCTTGCTGAGCAAGTGTCATATGTTTTGATAGATGTAGAAAGATCCGGGGTCTGATTTTAAATGCAGGCACCCAGAATGACATTTCCATGTGTTCCCATTCCTGTTGAATCACCCTGGGTTGGTTCGTCGTACGTATATAGTCCGCGTAGGTGCCGAACTCAAGGCCCTGGTACGATGTGGCATTAATTTTCCAGAAGGGCAGATATATCGTGTTATCGTTCCCGCCGATTACGGTCTTACAGGTCACCGGAATCAGCCTTCCATTTGAAGCTTCCCAGGCTGAATTGCAGTTGCCGCAGGTCAGAACCACACTATCCCTTTCACCATCCAAATCCCACCCGCAGTTTGGACACATGGTAGCGATGAAGCTTATCTGCCATCGAGGGTTATCCGCGACGGCCGAATCAAGGTGCACTTGCCCATCGGGAAGGAAAGCAATGCATTCATGTGTCACTGCATCATAGAGCATATTTTTTTCCACAAAGATAGGAAGGTAAATAATACTGAACACTTCACCGACGTAAGCCCGATAAACAAAACGGGTGGACACAAAAGCCGACGTATGCTGCCCAACCACATTCAAGATGTCTTCACCGGTGACAGAACTTGCAAGAAACGAACTAGTATCATGAGGGGTAATAAATCTCATTTTCAAGGTCTGTGGTCTGAAACCAAGAGACATGGGAAGAACCGTGAATGGTGTCCCCAGACGGGTAATGTCAACAATACGGTGGCTTATGGCTATGTCCTTGCAAAGATATGCAACACCCTTGAACCGCATATATGGTGCATAAAGAATATCTTTACCCGGCGCCGTGTAGGGTAGAACAAAACGAAACATATCGCGAGCAAAGAGGAGGTTTTTTACCTCACAATAGGGACAGCGAAGGATGCGATGTGTTTCTTCCAGATCAACGGGTGCGCCACACTGTGGACACTCGTGTTCGACAACAAAGCCCATTTAATCCAACCTTTCACCACACTGATTGCAGAAGACAGAATCAGGCAGGTTTTCACATTTGCAGTGAGGACAGACCTTGGGTATCGGCTTTCTACTGACCGGGATACCGCACCGGGGACAGAATTGAGCGTTCGGTGGCAGATTTTTACCACAGCCCGAACACTGATCAAAGACTAACTGCTGATGACCGCAGTGAGGACAGAATTTCGCATCTTGAGAAACGGGGTGTCCGCAATCGGGACAGGTCAGCTCCTGGGCTGCAGGGGCCGCAGCTCCGGCCCGTGGTCTGATCATGTCGGCAAACATAGCCGGCATCATGAATCCCATTCCCATCCCCATACCTGACCCGGCCTCGCCTTGTGATTCGGCGGCCTTCTCCATGGCCATTGCTGCCTTCATCTTCACAAGTCTGTCGAGATCCTTGATTACACCAAGACGACTTTTATCATCAATGGCTTTTTGCACTTCCTTCGGAGGAGTAATGGAACTTATATAGAGAGATTCCAGTCCGAGCCCGAAATGGGTGAAATCTTCCTTCAAACGGTCCTGCAGACCCTTCGAGAGTTCATCATAGTGTCCGGGGAGATCGAACAGGCTGTCCAGATGTTCACCTAAATAATCGTTAAATCGAGAAACGATGACCTGTTTGAGATATTCCTCGATCTCTTCTGTTGTGTATTTACCCATTGTACCGACGAGCGTGTTGATAAACAGTATCGGCTGGATTACCTGAATATTGAACACACCATAGGCTCTCAAACGGACCAGGCCGAGTTCCGAATCTTTAAAGGCAACGGGATCCCTCGTACCCCATTTAAGATTGGGGAATACCCGCATGTTGACAAAATAAACCTCCGCTCGCAGGGGGCTCGTCATACCCCAGGGAAGAGCCAGCACTTTGGTTAAGACAGGTATGTTCGCCGTTGTCAGGGTGTGTCGCCCTGGTCCGTAAGCTTCGTAAGACTTGCCCTTGTAAAACAAAACGCCCACTTGGCTGTCTCGAACAATAAGCTGTGCTCCGAATTTGATCTCACCGGAACCTTTTTGCGGTATTCTGTGCACAAGTTCCTGCTCGGCCTCATGAAACCACTCTATCACCTCTAAAAATATAATATTATCTGTGCCCATGTTCCCCTCTCTTCGTTATGTCTGTTTTTTATACTGGAAAAACATAATAAGGAAATCGGTCATGTCAGGAAAAACTTGAGTTTCATCTATCGCCGAATCTATTGATGAACTCACAGCCCCGGGGGAAATATATCTTACATTGACAATGAACCAATATCCCGTTAATCTGTTTCTGTATTTTACATTTTTACCATAAAACACAATACATGTCATGGCGAGGCAACCATCGAGGAATGATACACTTCGGTTCCTAGGACAGCTTCCCAGTAAAGGGTTTGAATATGGAAAATGGAAAAATTGTCGTGAGCCGAGTTACAACGCCCCAGGGAGAATTACAGCTGCAAAAATGGATGGCGGCCGATAGGGAAGATCCTTCTATTTACGAAATCATCTTCAACGGCGTTTTCTTGATGGCCAGTTATAACGAACTTTCGGCGAGGGCTGCGGCTGCGCTCGCCATTGAACCATTGATAAAAGAACGGGACAACATACGGATACTCATCGGCGGTCTCGGAATCGGTTATACTCTCAGGGCGGCCATCGATTTTAACAATGTCTCGGCAGTAGATGTTGTTGAGATCAACGAATACATTATTCACTGGGCAAAGAGTTTCTTTACCGAGCTCAACGGCAACGCTCTGTCAGATTCACGGGTACATCTTCTCCACATGGATGTAAAAGACCATATCATGACGACAAACACCACGTATGACGCGATTATTCTCGATGTCGATAATGGTCCTACCATGCTTGCACTGGAAGACAATCAGGGATTATATGAAAAACAGTTTTTAATCAGGATAAAGGGTATCCTTACCGAACAAGGCATACTGACCGTTTGGGCTGAGAAGGAATGTCGGCTGTTTCACACACGTCTTGAAGAAATCTTCGGTTTCGCTGAAGTGATTTCGGTACAGGAAAAAAACAGACGGGGCAATCCAACCGATTATTACATTTACCGAACCCAGTCGGTAAAGTGATGGGAAAGCGAATCACCCTGCCTACAAAGCGGGACTTTGCAGGAAATGTATAACAATATTTTCCATGTTGTTGCCCCTGTATATGTGCTTTCGGCAGGGAAACGTTTCATCCCCGTTTACAAAAAGGGGTATTCACGTTTCTCATATCATAAAAAATCGCAGTTCATGGTACGCAACGATATACGCACCTTGTATTGGTGAATATGATCGGGTACATTGCATAAAACAGAAGGGAGCAAACGAAAATGGAAAAACACCACAAATTTTCCATATGGTATGTGCTGATCGGTATCTGGGTCGTCCTGATCATTCAGAATTACATCGCTTCCACCTATGCCGTCCAGACGATTCCCTACAGTCAATTTTTGAATTATCTCAAGGCAAACCAGGTCGTGGAAATAGCCATATCCGAAAACCAGATACAGGGTAAGATGAAGATCGATTCTGAGGAAAAAAAATTTAAAACCGTCCGGGTTGATCCTGAACTTTCAAAAATGCTGGAACAGTATCACGTAATCTTTAAAGGACAGATAGAATCCACCTTCCTGCGAGACATATTTTCATGGATCTTTCCGCTTATCATATTCGTCGGTATCTGGTATTTCCTGATGAAACGAATGAGCGGCCAACAGGCGGGATTCATGACACTCGGCAAGAACAAGGCCCGGATTTATATGGAGAATGAACTAAATGTCACCTTCGATGATGTTGCCGGTGTCGATGAAGCCAAACAGGAACTGGTAGAAGTCATCGATTTTTTGAAAACGCCCGACAAATTTACCGATCTGGGGGGAAAGATTCCCAAAGGCATATTGCTGGTGGGACCTCCAGGTACGGGGAAAACGCTGCTGGCCAGGGCAGTGGCAGGAGAAAGCGGAGTGCCCTTCTTCAGCCTGAGCGGATCGGAATTCGTGGAAATGTTTGTCGGGCTGGGAGCTGCACGGGTACGGGATCTCTTTGTCCAGGCGAAACAGAAGGCACCGTGCATCATCTTTATCGATGAACTAGACGCCCTGGGAAAGGCTCGCGGTGTCGGTGGAATGGGAGGACATGACGAAAGGGAGCAGACGCTCAACCAGCTCCTCGTCGAAATGGATGGTTTTGACCCCAAGGTGGGGGTCATACTCATGGCGGCCACCAACAGACCGGAAATTCTTGATCCGGCGCTTCTCAGACCAGGTCGATTTGATCGGCACGTTCTGGTCGACCGGCCCGACAAGATCGGGAGAATGGAAATCCTTAAGGTCCATTTGAAACAGGTAAAGGCTGCAGATACCATTAATATTGAAAGGCTCGCAGAAATGACTCCCGGCATGGTGGGAGCGGATCTTGCCAACCTTGTCAATGAAGCGGCCCTTCTCGCCGTGAGGCGGAACCAAAAAGAGGTCGGCATGCCCGATTTTGAGGAGGCTGTCGAGAGAATTATCGCAGGTCTTGAAAAGAAAAACCGTCTCATCAATATCAAAGAACGGGAAATCGTCGCACATCATGAAATCGGACATGCCCTCGTCGCACTCTCACTGCCTGGAACCGATCCCGTTCAAAAGATTTCTATCATTCCCCGAGGCATTGCCGCCCTGGGCTATACAATGCAGGTCCCCACTGAAGATCGCTTTTTGATGAAGAAGTCAGAACTGCTCAATAGAATTGCCACATTGTTAGGGGGACGGGCTGCCGAAGAAATCATATTCGGAGATATATCGACCGGTGCCCATAATGACCTGTCCAGAGCCACGGATACGGCAAAAAGCATGGTCAAGGAATACGGCATGAGCAGTAAAGTCGGTCAGGTTTATTTTGCCCATGAGAAGAGGCTCGGACTCCTCGGCATTGGTGCCGTTGAATCCCACGATTACAGCGAGGCGACAGCCGAAATGATCGACCGTGAAATTCAGGAAATTATTGCAAACGAATACAGCAGAGCACTCGAAATTTTAAAAAGCAGAGAAGACATCCTGAAAAAGGGTGCCCAATTACTGTTGGAAAAAGAAAAAATCGAAGGGAATGAACTGCAGGCACTGATGCACGACAGTTGATTGAAAGCAAAAAATGAAAGCATTTCAAGTTGCTTTTTATCATTAAATTTGAGAATCGAGGCGATAAGTACTTGATACGCATATTTCTACTGAAAGCTGAGAACTGATGGCTGACAGCTGATTTCTAAAAGCTTCTGTATTCTCAGTTTTCATTTGACATACTGCCTTGTTTTTACCTATATTCACGCCGTTACCATAAAAATATAATTTCCCGGCAAATGGGAGAAAAAATGATCACCTTAAATTTCGATAAAATTGCAATCATAGGACCGGGACGGCTGGGAACTTCCTTTGCCTATAAACTCGGGCGGGATGGCAAGGAAGTAACACTCTACTATCACAGTGCTGATCTCTGTCGGGAAATGAACGAAACACGCCTCAACCCTAAACACTTATCGACTGATCTCGCAAAAAAACTGGGGGGCATTGACAAGGTGCCGAGACTACCAAAAAATGTGACTGCAACAAATGATCTGGAAAAAATCGTAGATGAAAACGATTTTATCATGCTTTCCATAACGATGAATCGACTTCCCGAGCTCTTGAACTATCTGAAACCGATCATTGCCAGAAAAAAAGGCAGTACCTGCCTTCTCTCTCCCATCAAAGGACTTGCCTCAGATGAAAAAACGAAAGAACTCATAACACCGTCGCAGATGGTTGCGAACCATTTTTTTGATATTCATCATAAATATGATGTCGTCTGCATCGGGGGGCCATTCTTCGACGTCGATATAGCAATGGGCAAACCGGTATGTGTAACAGTTGCCGGAAAGAAAAAGATTTCCCGGACGGTCAAAGCAGAATTGTTAAACGTCAACCAGAGGGAATTAACTTCCTATTACAATTTCGATATTATCGGCGTTGAAGCCTGCGGTGCCCTGAAAAACATTGTAGCGAATTTAAAGGGGGTCGTTGAATGCCTGAATCTCGGAGACTCCATACCGGGAACACTTTTCGCAAGATCGGGAGTTGAGATACGGTCATTGTCAAAACTGCTGGGGGGAAGCTTTCAGGCGTTCTACAGTCAGGCGGGTGTGGGAGACATGTATGTAACACTGTCTTCAGACGCGAGTAAAAATTTCAGATACGGAAAATTATTTTACGAACTGTTCAATGGTAATCCCATTGAAACAAACATTCAGGTGCTGGGACATATAGACGGCACCCCCGAGGGACCAAACACGATCAAAAATGTTCACCGATACCTGGAAAAGAAAAACATGTACAGCCCTCTCTTCCACTGTGCCTATAAGATATTCAATGAGGGCGGTTCAAAGGATGAGATTTTAGACCGGATCATTCATGCCTCTCAATTCGACAAGAGAGAAAAAGAATATATCGGCCCCATATCTCGATTACTGTATCGGTTGATACCCGACATCTGGTATAGACGTCATAAAGGTTATCTGTCGAAATTTAATATCTGACAACTTCTTAAAAAGTCCATATGTCCCGATAAATCGGGATTTCGCTTCATCCTTCGTCATTGCGACGTACACTTCAGTGCGACTCATTCCTCAGGCTTCGCGCGCCTTACCTCTGGAGCTTTTTACGAAGCCGTTTCCTTTGATTCAGTTTTGAGACTTTTTACAAAGTCATCAATACTTGAGCATCCCCTTTTCCCGGTGAGAAATGACCCGCTTTTTCATGTATTGTAACCTTCCAAGATACTTATCTCTGTATTCAAAACCCCGCCGGTTCTCAATATCATCTATCAAAAGATTAAGGGGAGGAAGAATATCAATACCGTGATGGTTCAAATCCTGTCTGTTTGCCTCATCAAGAACTAACAGAGAGTAATAGAGCACCAGACTTCGTGTTTTCGAGTCACGGCGGGCAAGGTATGCTTTCCCTGACAGCGTATTAAGAAAGAAACAGGCATATTCATAAAGATCTTTCGTTGAAGTCTGTATGTTTTTATTTTTCCTTTTGATTCCATCCGTGACCCACTCATACAGCAGTTCCATTGACGGTTCGATAATTTCTCGTTCATGGGTAAGAAATCCTTTTCCAAGGGAAATGCTTTCTTGTCCCATCACCCGGTAAAAGTGTGCCATGTTATGCATCAGTGTCACAATGTCCCGGGTTTCTTCCGAGATAACGGGAGGATTCGATGAAAGTTTTCCAACGAGATACAGAAAATGCCGCTGTGTTCCGCCTTCTATCGTGCAGGCCTTTACGTAATCTCTCCCGTCGAGGTAATCAAAAAATATCCTGACTTCATCGTTCAATCGAGCATAATAACTCTCCGGGATCTTTTGAATCTTTTGAGGCTTCTTTTTCTTCTCAATTTTTTCGGCAACGACCGCTTTTTCCGGTTTTGTCTGTCGTTCTCTTTCAGGGGGTTTGATCTTTTTCCTGTAAACCACCGTTACGTCAGGTTCCTTTTCGACTCCAGCTTCTTCTTTCTTCATCTCGGGAGTGATCGGTTCCTTCTCGACGATATGTTTCCTTACAACAGGTTTCTCTTCAAGAGATTTTTTTTCTCCGGGTACAAATATTTTCCAATTAACAACAAGGATCACCGCAACAACTGTCACTATAATAACGCCGATGGCAATAATATACTTAGTACTTCCTTTCATTGTCACCCCCTTAAAACCTGAAAAAGTATGGAATGAACCAACCTCTCCTTAAACTTAAAGGTTGCCGGATCAATAGCGCAATTTTGGATAACTACTGCGCATCCCTGTTTTTGATGAACTAAACATATCAGATATAATCATCAATGTGCAACAGATCTGTTATTATCAGTGCGGCTGCAAGGTTTTTACATCGCTCGTCATCTTTCCGCAGCCTCAAGGATCTGCTGTCTCCTGCAAAGAGCGCCGTTTGAAAACCCATTGCGCTGGCAGGATAGATATCTTTGAGCATATCATTACCGACAAACAGGACGTTTTTTCTCCGTATCCCCCATGCATCGAGGCATTCAGCCGCCTTTCTGAAGAGGAAAAGCGACGGCTTTCCATACCCGAACACATAGGAAAAGAATGTCAAATCATTCCTGAAACCAAGATCTGCAATACTTCCGCCCAGTAATGCCGGAAATAGGTATGGCGTATAAAATTGGGCGTTTGAAATGATGCCCATCAACGCATTCTTTTTTTTCAATGAGGATAACAGCTCGTGTGCATGGGGCATTGGATAAACGGGATTGACGATCATTTCATATTCAACGGCGAATCTTTCAATGAAATCGTCATCTTTCATCGGCAATATGGTTTTCCATATTTTCTCAATCACGACCTCCGGATAGTCGACTCCTCCCTCTTTCATTTTTCCCATTTCTCTCTCAATCTCATCAATAAATTCCCGATAGAATAGAGAGGCTTTTCTGTCGATGCGATATTTTTTCAATAACCGTTCTATACCGATGATATTATTTGTCGCTTCCTCTTCTGCAGTACTGATATCTCCCGCCCTGCTGATGAAAAGAGTTCCGTACACGTCAAACAATACTGCCTTAATCACTCCCGTTATCGTTCCGCTTTTCCGGAAGCCGGTCGGTATCGGATTTACGGCAACGGAATAATGGTTGATTAAATCCTCGAATGGCATCTATGCTCTCCATAATCGACTTAAAAACATTCCTGTTAATTATTATGAAAAAATGCATGATGTGTCAAGATTTCAGGTGTTCTATTATTTCATTGACAACATACATGTATGAGGATATGAGACTATACGTTTATAGCGGGGGATATGAGTGATGAAAATACGGAACCTGATGGTAACCGGTGGTAGCGGCTTTATCGGAAGCAATTTCATCCGCTATCTATTCAACAAAACGGATTTCGATGGAAGGATTATCAATGTTGACAAGTTGACCTATGCAGGAAATCCCGAAAATCTCACTGAAATAGAAAGAAGCTACCCTGATAGATACTGTTTCGAACGGGCCGACATCTGTGATTTTGATGCCGTTGATGATCTTTTCACCAGCTATGCCGTTGATTCGGTTTGCCATTTTGCTGCCGAATCGCATGTCGATCGATCCATCAAACGACCGGGAGAGTTTATATATACCAATATTATAGGAACCTATAATCTCCTTGAATCGGCACGGGCCAATCAGGAACGCTTCGTTACCTTCCACCACATCAGTACCGATGAAGTATACGGAAGTCTTGGCAAGAGAGGGCTTTTCCGGGAAACAACACCCTATCGACCGAGCAGCCCCTACTCTGCTTCCAAGGCTTCGTCGGATCATCTGGTGAGAGCATATAATACAACCTTCGGACTGCCTGCAACCATTTCGAATTGTTCAAATAATTACGGACCATATCAGTTTCCTGAAAAACTGATTCCGTTAATGACACTCAACGCCATGGAGGGAAAAGCCCTCCCCGTTTATGGTGACGGTAAAAATGTCAGAGACTGGCTCTACGTGGAAGATCACTGTGAAGCAATCTGGACTATCATGAATCGCGGGAAAAAAGGAGAAACGTACAATATCGGCGGGAATATGGAAATGGAAAACATTGTTATCGTTGAGATGATCTGCGACCTTGTGGATGAACTCTGCGGCACCGACAGAGACGGTTCACGAAGAGACCTCATCACCTACGTTACCGACAGACCCGGTCATGACAGACGATACGCGATAGATTTTACCAAACTTCAGAAACAACTGACCTGGTTTCCCAAAGAATCATTTGAGTCGGGTTTGAGAAAAACCGTACAATGGTACACGGAAAACCAAAACTGGGTTGAACGGATCAAGAGCGGCGAATACCAATCATGGATTGAGGAACAGTACGGCGCATAATAAAAAGTCTCAATGAAAAAATTAAAATATCAGGTTCATCTCCGAAATAATTGCTATCTTTTTCAGGATTCAAGAGGTCAAGGGTTCGAGGATCAGAGTGAAATGCCGAGAAGGTGGAAGGAGTTAAATTTCTCTCATAAATCATAGCAATTATGTCTGGATACGTACACCTTAACAAACGGCTTTCCCAAAGAATAACAATATAAAAAACAACCACTTGAACCCCTCAATCCTTGAATCCTCGAATCCTCTTTTGCAACTAAATGAGAGATGACCAAAAATCAAAACAAATGCATCTGACGTTTCATATGTTAGAATTGTTTGTCATCGAGATTTGGAATTTATCCGGCATTCGGGTCTTGACATTGGTCATTAAGCGTTTCTAACGCTTCACGGTGTCTTCCACCACAAACGGAGTGGATCGTACACCGATACTCCCTTTTCTCACCCATATCCGTACTATTCTAATCGACTTGCCATCCACTGTTACCTGGCTCGGCAACTCCTCTACGCCCTCAACATCCGCCGTGGCAAATTCATAGTACGATATGTTCGTACTGAGGGGATCAACAATTAAAACAATTTTTTCGGCATCGTAGGGATGTTTTTCCGGCATACCGGTAAAAGAGATGTGATTTTCTATAAAGTCGGGCGGTTTTTTATAAATATCAATCTCATATTTTCCTTTTTTCTCAAACAAATCCTGAATCGGCATGATCTTCCCCCATCTTACAATCAATTATGTCATTTCTTCACCGTAATACCGGCAGAACATACGACCATTCGTTATGGTCCGGCGAGAGTTTGTCCCCGCCGCACTACACTCCATCACCAAACGAAAAGAAATCGATGAACACACGGTCTGATCTGCTTTGCGATGTGCATATGAACTATTTCTTACATACCTACTTTTTCCATAATGTCAAGACACAGCATTTTCTGTTGATGCAAAATATTCCTTGTGGTAGAAACGATCCATGCTGAACATCGGATTAACGGGTGGAATAGGAAGCGGAAAGTCGACTGTGGACGGGCTCTTCAGGGGAAAAGGGGCATATATCATTGATTTTGATACGCTTGCCCATGAAGCAGAAGCCCCGGGTAGTCCGGCATGGAAGGAAATTGTTGCATACTTCGGACGGGATATTCTCAACAATGACGATACAATAAACCGGGAACGGCTGGGAAATATCGTTTTTCGTGACAGAGAAAAATTAGAGAAACTGAACAGCATTGTCCACCCTTCCGTCTTTGATGAATGGAAACGAAAGGTCGAAGAGATTCGCCTTAAAAGAGACGATGCAATCATTATTTCCGATATCCCCCTTTTGATAGAAGTAAGGTGGTATAAGTACGTCGATGTCGTGATTCTCGTCTATATTTCTCCCGAAGAGCAAATGAAACGAATGATGAAACGGAACGGCTATTCTCGTCATGAAGCGATGGACAGGCTCAATTCACAGATGCCTATCGACGAGAAGGTCCCGTACGCGAATTTTATCGTCCATAACGAAGGATCTGTGGAAGAGACAAAGAAGATAGTGGATGATATATGGTTACAACTGCTCGAACGAGAAAAAGAAAAGCGAAACACTTAAAATTTCGATAATTGAACCCCTTGAAATTAGTCTGTACGGTAACAATAAAAACAGTGTCGGGACAAAGAAGTCAGAAGGCTGGATTAACATAGAGTGAAACAGGTTCTCAGAACATATTGTTATTCTCACTCCCTGTTCCCGTCGTCAGACTTCTTATTTCTCTATTAAATTCTGGAGGTAGAGCATGATAGAAAAAAACGTAATGACCGACTTCAGTTCCACCGTATCGGAACCGGTAATCGATCCTTCCACGTACGTCCATCCCCTGGCGGCGGTAATTGGTAATGTGACTCTGGGAAAAAATATCATGGTCTCACCCATGGCGTCCATACGGGGAGATGAGGGACAGCCGTTACATGTTGGCGACAATTCGAATGTTCAGGATGGTGTTATCATTCACGCACTGGAAACGGAAATTGATGGAAAGCCGGTTGAAGCAAACATCTATGACGTTGACGGCAGAAAATATGCCGTTTATATCGGGGAACGGGTATCCCTTGCCCACCAGGTTCAGGTTCATGGCCCGGCAGTTATACAGGATGACACCTTTGTCGGCATGAAAGTATTAGTTTTCAAATCATATGTAGGGAAAAAGTGTGTCATAGAACCGGGCGTGATCCTCATGGGAGTCACAATACCGGATCATCGGTATGTTCCCGCCGGATCTGTCATAAACAATCAGGAAGATGCAGACAATCTTCCTCACGTAACGGAAGATTACTCGATGGAGAGTTTGAACAAGAGTGTGGTTCACGTGAATACCAGTCTTGCGAAGGGTTACATCAAGGCCTCGAATAAAGGTTAAGATGAAGGTTTACGATGTGTCGTAATCTTCCGGCACCGGGTTTACATGAATGCCTGAAGATTACAGGCTCAAATCTTGCCGGTCTTTCTCAAGACTTCTTTAAAAACGTGATAGAATGCCTCATGTTCGGCTACGCCTTTTTTCACAATGGCACCGAACTGATCGACATCTTTCACATTGACGACAATATTAACACTCTTGTTAAAAGCTGCCATTTTATCCATTGTTCGAAATCTCCGTGTTATCAGCACCACGAAGATATTTCTTCGTATATCCATGGAGAGACCGTTGAGATATCGGAGTATAACATTTTTCCGATCATCGTCGGTTTCATAATGCTCGCCAATAACAATTAACTGATATACATGGAACCGCATATTCTTGAGCGCTTCCTGTGCCGAAGCCGGTTCAGTAATACGAACGCCTTCCTTCTGAAGCAAATCGATAATTTTGGAACGAATGTAAGGGGTGGATTCGCATATCAGAGCGGTTTCCGTACCCTCTTCAATAAAATCAAATGGTCTATCGGAAGCATCATAGCTTTCGATAGAATTCTCATGGGGATGTTCTTTTGCATCATCCATTGCCATTCACCCCTCGTATCTGTTTTCACATTTTATTTTTCTGTTTTCCGTAATCTCGATCAACCTGCAACCCTTTTATTTCTGTCGTTGCTTCTCCTCGGACTGTCCTGATAGAATCAATACCTCGACTGACAACACCCTTTGTTGAAGCATACGCCAGTGCCGTCTCTTCCGTGATCAGACCATCTTTATATAAATTGATTATAAAATTATCAAACGTTGTCATACCGAAAGCGCTACCAGCCTCTATAATGTCGCGGAACATTTTCCCCTCCGATTCACCGTGAAGAATTGTATCCTTGACTCTGATATTAGATCCCATTATTTCAAATGCTGCGACTCTTCCACCACCGATTTTTGTCAACAATCTCTGACAGACAATCCACCGGATTGTATCGGACAGACGAATACGTATCTGGTTTTCTTCTTCTGAACTGAACATTCCAATGATCCGGTTGACCGTCGATCCGGCATCAACGGTGTGGAGTGTGCTTAATACAAGATGTCCTGTTTCAGCAGCAGTCAACGCGATTTCCACTGACTCCCTGTCCCTCATCTCACCGACAAGGATCACCTTGGGGGCCTGTCTCAGTGCTGCGCGGAGGCCATTTGCAAAAGTATCAAAGTCTCTCCCCAACTCCCTTTGATTAAACGTCGCCTTTTTATGGGTGTGTTGGAATTCTACGGGATCTTCAAGGGTGACAACGTGCACAGAGTAATTATCATTGATGACGTCCAATATTGCCGCCAACGACGTCGTTTTTCCGCTGCCCGTTGCTCCGGTAAACAGGATAATCCCGTTTTTTTCCTTTGCAAAATCATAAAATACCTTCGGCAAACCCATTGCATCAATAGTCGGAATGTATGTCTCGAGTTTTCTCAAAACGACAGAGTAATTTCCACTCTGGGAAAAAATATTGACCCTGAATCGAGCCTTATCAGGAAGCTCATATGACGTGTCACACGATCCCTCATTTAAAAGGGTCTCCATCAAACGACGATCGTGATTAATAATATTGAGAGCGAAGATTTCTGATTGAAACGGGGTAAGCTCGGGGAAAGGGGGATCCAGAACACCGACAAGATGGCCGGACGTTTCTACCTGAAACGGCTTCCCGACTGTTATATTCAAATCTGAGACGTTATCATGTGAATCAACCATCTTATCCAATATATAATCAATCTCTTGCTTTCGCATAACACGTTCTCCTTTTAGCCCGCATATCCTATGGGATATTCACGCTTCTAATTTCATAAAGCGGAGCTGACAACGAGCCGAGCTTTACACTTCCGTAAAATCGGTGGGCGGTCTCTTCAAAAACGGTCTGAACCGTGCCTTGTCATTAGACTTCGTATATGCTTCATCGGCACTTATCCGTCCTTTATTGAGAAGATCCAGGATAGCATCATCCAAAAGCTGCATTCCGTACTTCTTCCCCGTTTGGATAACGGAGGGAATCTGATATGTTTTGGATTCCCTGATAAGATTTCTGGCCGCCGGCGTTGCAATCAAAATTTCAAGAGCTACACAACGTCCCGGCTTATCAATCCTCTTAAAAAGAACCTGGCCGATAACAGCCCGGATTCCGTCAGCCAGTGTTGATCTGATTTGCATCTGTTCATTTGCCGGAAAAACTTCGATTATACGGTCAATCGTTTTGGGAGCGCTGGTGGTATGGAGGGTGGCAAATACAAGATGCCCCGTCGATGCTGCTTCAACTGCCAGCGATATCGTCTCGAGATCCCTCATCTCACCGACGAGGATGATATCAGGATCTTCTCGCAAGGCCCCGCGCAGAGCAGATCCGAAGGACTGTGTGTGAATTCCCACTTCTCTGTGATTTACGATACAACTTTTGCTCTCATGAACAAATTCAATCGGATCTTCAATGGTAATAATGTGATCTTTTCGATTGCGATTTGCTTCGTCAATGATGGCGGCAAGGGTCGTAGATTTTCCGCTCCCCGTTGGTCCCGTTACGAGAACCAGCCCCCTGGGAAGCGAGGCCAGCTTTTTGATTATCGAAGGGAGCCCCAACTGATCGGCCGTCAGAATGACACTTGGAATCTCTCTAAAAACAGCTCCCAATCCGTATTTTTGCTGAAAATAATTTGCCCTGTATCGTGCAAGATCGGGAATTTCATACGCGAAATCCACGTCACCTGTCTCTTCAAACAGTTTTACCTTGTGTTCCGGTGTGATTTCATACAGCATTGCCCTTAATTCATCATTATCAAGAACGTGATACTTTACCCGCTCCATTTCTCCGTTGATCCTGACCACAGGCTGCTGACCGGCAATGAGGTGGAGGTCCGATGCTCCCTGTTCATGCATGAGTTGAAAAAAGGCATCTATCTTTGCCATTCTATGTCTCCTTCTTTCTTTTTTTAAGCCGGATGTTCTATGACCTTGATTTTCGTCATATTACAATTAAAGGTGTTTACTGAATGCCCGGTTTACTGATAGAATAAAAAATCTGAAGCCTCATTTTCCCGGCTCAGTATAGGGAAAAAACAAGATAATTGTCAAGGTATAAGAAATGTTTCAATAGAATACCTGAACCGATGTTGCAACCGGATATCACACGTTATGGAGGATTTCTCGATGATAACAGACTCCCTTTCGAATCATGACCGTAAAAGAATTCATCATGAGGGATTAACAGAGGAAGACATCGTCAAACAACTGGAAGTCTTCAAACGAGGCATCCCCCCGGTAAAACTCCATCGACCGTGCACTATCGGGGATGGAATCGTTGTCATTTCCGATGCGGAAAGAGAGACACTCTTGCATCTTCATCAGAAAATCGCCCAACAGGGGAAAATGATCAAATTTGTGCCGGCCTCGGGTGCGGCCAGTCGTATGTTCAGGAAGTGGTTTCAATACACTGATATGGATACTTTCAACACGAGCCGGGAGGGGGGAGATTTCAGTAAAATTCTTCCTGAATTCGCATTTTACGGGGATTTAAAAGACACAATCGCACAAAACGGCCGGGATCTTACAGACCTCATAAAAAACAGACGGTATAAGGATATACTCAAATATATTCTTACGCCGAAAGGACTCAATTATGCACACCTCCCGAAAGCGTTACTGAAATTTCACACATATCCGGACCATACTCGGACATCACTCGAAGAACACCTTGTTGAAGCAGCTTCCTATGTACAGGATGTCAACCATATCTGTCGACTCCATTTTACCATATCGGATGAACACACATCGGAGGTTGAGGAGCTCATTGCTCACGTCAAGGAATATTACGAAACTAAATATTGTATTACGTATGACCTCTCCCTGTCCGTACAACTTCCCTCCACCAACACAATTGCTGTTGCTATGGACAACACACCCTTCCGAGACAAAAGAGGAGAGTTGGTATTTCGTCCGGGAGGGCATGGCGCCCTTCTTAAAAATCTGAATGCACTCGATTACGATATTATATTTCTGAAAAATATCGACAACGTTATCCCTGACCGGCTCAAGCCGGAAACCATCATGTACAAACAGATCATCGGCGGATATCTCATTAAACTTCAAGAGAAGTCGCATGCATACCTTCGCCTTCTGACCGCGGAACAGGCAAATACATCACGTCTTTCCGAAATCATTCGTTTCTGCAGAGAAGAACTTTTCATTGGATTCCCTTTTGATTTTGAAGACCTCCCGGTACGGCAGAAAATAGATATAGTGATTGACAAACTCAACCGGCCTTTTCGCGTATGCGGTATGGTGAAAAATCAAGGAGAGCCGGGCGGGGGACCCTTCTGGGTGGAAGAAGGGGAGACACAATCGTTACAAATAATAGAGCAGGCGCAGGTCGACCTCTCGTCGGAGGAACAGAAACGTATATGGTCGTCATCAACACACTTTAACCCGGTTGACCTTGTGTGTGGTGTAAAAGACTACAAAGGACAGAAATTCGACCTCGATCGGTTTGTTGACGAAAATTCATACTTCATTTCACAGAAATCAATGGAAGGGAGAGACCTGAAGGCCCTCGAATTTCCCGGTTTATGGAACGGAGCAATGGCGCGATGGAATACCGTCTTTGTAGAGGTCCCCATTATCACCTTTAATCCGGTCAAGACAATTGTCGATCTTCTGAGAGAAGAACATAGATAGGGATTGTGTACCTTTTGATTGTTTGATCCATCAATTGAAGCTCCCCACCGACTGATTATGAATCGGAGCGGTGGCTGGCTCGCTATTCCCGGTTCAACCTTTTCAATGCGGATGAGTTGAAGTCGAATATGTAACAAACACCATGGAAGAATCGGATAAAATTACCTACACAATTTATCGCGATAGTGCTATACATTTTGCAAACAGAAATCACACAAACCAGCAGAAACATCAAACGTGATGAATTATCTATAAGAAGTTCGTTCTGAGGCACTTCATCAGGTCTGAAAATCAAAAAAGAGGATTTTGTTTGATTAATATATCTTTCGGAAACAGGGGAGTTTATGAGCCTTTCATTGATAGATCCTGTTCATACGATCCTTGAGCAGATAGAAGAAAAGACACAAAAAAAGATCAAATGTATTGAGAAAAATGATCTCGATGTGTCTGCAAGGATCAAAATGGCACAGAAAGACGCAACTTCCCATCGGCTCCTGTATAAGAAAGACCATGATGAATTGATCAACTACGTTATTGCCAACCAATGTGGTCATATATTTCGGATCCTCGAGACCAGTAAAGACAAGAGATTTTTCCCCATTGCAAATAAAAAAACAATGATGTGTTTTATTATGGAAGCAGAAGATGATATCCGTCGTTTGTCCTCTTTCTTCGGCAAGGAGAAGGTCAAACAATTAATCCCCCTCTGGTATCAGGGTGTGGTTTTTCAATTAACAAAAATGCCCCCTGACCTTCAAATTGATAAATGGCTTTATGACAAGTATCCGGAGTTGAGACCAATTCAATTGAACTGCATCAAAACACAACTGAATAATGCAATTCAAGGTATTTCAAAAGATGTAAGAAAAATGACGCCGAGAAAAATATACCATACTTCCAACATTATGAATTTTGCATTCTTCAAAGTCCTGGAAGATCACTTTCATTTAGATTTTGTTGCTCCCTACCACCGAACCATTTTTCTCTTCGAAGGCAGTAACCTGGCACGACTCACCATGGGTGAGCATGTCAATACCCATGAAGGTGACAGAGCAATGATAGACAAGTGGGCACAACACCTTGGACTGACTACATGGTTTGAATGGAAACATTATGACGATATACCCGATGACTATTAATTATGGTATTGTCTTCCCGTTCCGCGTTTGCGGGCATTCTCTTTATTGATCGGGGAAAAGATCCGCTTGCCCTCATATGCCTTGGTGAGGAAGGTGCCGACCCCACATCCAGACTCCGAGAAAAGATTTGAAAGAAATGACACGATATCGTGTATAACAGTGAAAACCTGCTTTATTCCAATACGGACAGGGAAGAAGAAGTTTGAATGTCATCCTCTCACGGAAAGAAGTGTATATACCTGCCTCGTGTTTCCTGTTCACAAAGAAGATATTTCCGGGCTCATACTAAACAATCAGATCCTGTACCATATTCCTGTCAGCAGCGTGTGTGAAAATTATTTTGACGGATCCGTCGATATAACATTTGATCGCTGCTTCCTGATCATTCGGGGCATCACTGTAGAGGGCACATATGGCTGCTGCACAACGGAGAGTTTCATCATCATCACACCCATATGGTATAAGAACGATCGGTCCGGGAAAATCCTTCATTTTGAGAACAATATCACCATCTCGACACAAGTTGTGGATCGCCAGATTATCATGTTTGTTTCTGCCCACAATAATTTTCGTTGTGTTATTGATGCGGATGTGACGACCTAATTTGAGAAGTTCTATATCTCTGATTGTGTAACTCTTTTCGGATTCAAAAAGATCTCTCAGGCGTTTTGAAAACATGGGATCGGCCAAAAGACAACCACCAGCGGGCGGAGGATAGCCTGTTATACCGTAGTGCCGTGCCATCTCAATCTGACGCTTCCTGCCCCGTCCCTGAATGTCGAGAAGACTCTCCCGATCGACTTTTCCTTTTTTCTCGGGTATGGTTTCAGGAAGCAGTTTCGCACTGAGGGGCCTGACAATATATTCTTCGTATCCCGAGTTCTTAGCAACAATATGTAGGGACTGTTTGGTCTGAGACATGGGACGCTGCCCCAGAACTTCTCCCGTAAAGAGAAAGTCTGCCCCCGTTTCCTCCATTCGACGCCCGGCCATCCTGAGCATCAAAGTATGACAATCAATACAGGGATTCATATTTTTCCCGTATCCATACCTTGGCGCTCTCAGCATCACGAGATATTCCTCGGTAATATTCATAACGATCAGGGGAATACTAATTTGATCAGCCGCATTCCTGGCCTTTTCGGCACTAAAAAAAGGTGTCTCAAGTGCTACACCTTCAACGTCGATACCCTGTTCATGGATAATCTTAACGGCAAGAATGCCGTCAAGTCCACCTGATAAGAGACCTATTCCTTTAATCTTCAATACGAAACTAAATTGACCCCCCACTTCTTATGTAATAATCCATAAATTCCATTATCAATGTTCCTGTTAATGAAATACAATGAACCACCCTTACCCTTCGTCCTTATTGCAGACAGTATTATTTCTCCACCTTTCTGACCATTCCTTTTTGAAAAGGAAAATTTGAAAGTATCTGCTAAAAAGGGAGCATTAATAGCGTGGAGAAGTTTTTCAAACACTCTTCTTTTTGTATCCTTATCAGAAAGAAAGACCACCTGTGTTCCCCTCTTTTTCAAAACGTCGACGAACTGTGGCGATATTTTTTTAGAATGCATAATAATGTTTTTTGAACCGATGTTCAGCAGCAAATCCACTTTAACGGACAAGGTAAAACCATGTTCCTCCATATTATAGATCGTCACATCGGTATTTTGCACAGAAGAGTGTCCTAATGCTGAAAGAAGTGATTCAGCAAGGACCACATTGGTATCCGTACGCAACGCAGGAACCTTCATACCTTCATAGGTATCGGTAATACCCTTTACCTCTGTTCCTCCCAGCAGCTCTATTACTTCAAATCCCGCCTTGTCCGTATATTCCCGTATATTACCCGGCAACAATAGGGTGTGGTTATCAACACTCGTAATGCCGAAGGAATAGGGTTTTCTGCCCCCGGTTTTCTTCTCTGATACAATCCAGTCTACATATATATTAACAGGCGGGCGAGTCCCGATTTTTTTATACGCTCGAACGGCATTGAAGGAATAGTCTTTCGAAGCGGCTATCACTGCTTCCAGTGTTGCAAGTATAGTCTGATCTTTTCTGAGATCGATAATCATGTAATTTTTCCAGGTCGACTCAATCACCTGTTTCAATGTCGCCGGTATCCGGCCGGAAAAGTCCAATAAGATCGTCATTCCGTTGTCAAATTCAACAACGGGAACTGCCGAACAGTCCACCGTGATTTGACCGGAAGGAAAGAGCGGAATGAAATAATTTCCTTTTTCTATTATCGACCCATTAATTCGGCTCAGGATGTATCGAAGAACCGATATCTGTTTTTCTGTAACGATAACTTTTTTCTTCT
>JAFGQS010000088.1 GCA_016935565.1 Deltaproteobacteria bacterium | reverse complement strand
TCAATAAGCCAAATCCTGATTTTTTTATCAGGATTTGGATGATGCGATATTCCTAGGAGGCTCTCCGAGAATAGCTTCGTCGCGAGGACAAGCGAAAATTTCTCGGGCAAGGCGGCGAGGCCAAAAGCACCGGAAGCGTAATTGTGCCTGCGGTGAGGAGGTTTTGGCCTTGCTAACGAAGCACGTGGAATTTGCAGCCGCCTGCAGCAGAAGGGTATTTTCGGACAGCCTCCCAATATGTAATGTTCCTGCAGAATATCATCCATCATATGCGGGCAGACGTGCACAGTATGTCTCATAATGGATGAAGGGTAAGAAATTACATCAGTTATGAGGGATAAAGACAATCTGAGGCTCAAAGATTTGGACTTTTACACCTGAATCTGCCACATGTGTAATGCATATTCATGGCCATTGATAGTAATGCTTACCATCATGTCCGATACTTTTGTCAGCGTCCCCCTCGTAAGACCGAGCCGGCGACAATCATTTTCTGCATGTCTCCGACCCCTTCGATCTGCGGGCCGATGATTGCATCACGATAGAGCCTCTGAATCGTATAGTCTTCCATAACTCCGTAAGAACCGTGGACATCGACGGCAATGCGGGTTACATCGACTGCATTCTCACAGACGAAGCTTTTCGTCAGTGCCGCCTCTTTTGCAAACTGCACGGGGTCTTTCACATCATTCGCCAGGCATCCGAGACGGTACGTAAGCCATCGTGCCGCTTCCAGTTTTATGGCGATTTCCCCCACCCTGATCTGTATAGCCTGAAATTTTGCGATGGACTGCCCCCGGTGTGTCTTTTCGATGGCGTATTTCACCGCCTCTTCATAGGCTCGCAGTGTTATTCCGAGATAGGTGGAACTGATCCCGATCTTGCCGTAGGCAATGCCGGAAAGGAGAATATTAAAACCCTTACCGACCTTCCCGAGCATGTTCTCAACGGGAATTCTGACATCTTTCAAATAGACATCCACGATCCTGTTCCCCTTTAATCCGATCTTGTCCCACGGTTTGGAGATTGAATAACCTTCGCAGAATTTATCCACAATAAACGCGGTTATTTCTTCACTTTCACTTTCCCGGGCAAAAACGACGATGGGACCGTGAAAATTCGCACTGGAGATAAATCGCTTCGTTCCACTGATTACGTAGGAATCGCCATCTTTGCTTGCCGTTGTTGTTATCTGTCTGGGGTCGGAACCGGTTTCCGGTTCTGTGAAGGCAAATGAGGCTAACAGTTTACCCGTCAGTCCCGGTTCCATGTATTTTTCCTTTTGTTCCTTTGTTCCGTAAGTATAGATCGCTCCCAGCCCGAGGCCGTTTACCGAAAGTATCATTGAAACACCTGGAGATACCCGGGCTATCTGCTCCATGACAAGGACATACCCGTCATAACCTCCATCCGATCCACCCCATTCTTCAGGGAACTGTATCCCGAAGAATTCCAGCTCCGCCATACGATCGATGAGTTCACGGGGCACATCATCTTCATCCTCAATTTGCTGCAGCACCGGCTCTATATGTTTCTCGGCAAATTCACGGGCCGCAGACTGAATTAATTGCTGTTCTTTGGTTAACTTGAATTCCATGATCGTTTTCTCCTTTTCTTGAATTCAGATCAAATACATACAATATTTTTTCGATCATCCACATTTGACGAAATTCAAAGATCATAAAAAAAGAGGATGCATGCTCAAAGTCGAACGGATTCGCAATAAGGAATTAGCATACATGATGTCAGAATAGGGACAATCGTTACCATTTTGACGTGATTGTTCCATCGACTTCATCGGAATGTACCGGTGAAACTATATGAATCTGTGTATGCCTTCGGGGCGAATTAAAGGTGAATCGGGGGGTATCGTTTCGATACCTCCCCGACACAATCGGTTTTACATGAAAAAGGAGACTTCCGGCTTCGTTTTACCAGCCTTTTGTCCACATTTCTTCATCTTCGTAGACTTTCTCATCATCCATATGTGCTTCCTGGGCATCTTCCTCAATCATACGGCCGGGTGTAGGATCTTTGAGAACTTCCTTGAAGTATTCATGCTGAATCAGAAGATTCATGATCTCGTTGGTACCGGTCCATATTTGGATGAGCCTGGCGTCACGGACCATTTTTTCGATGGGAAAGACATTCGTATAACCGATACCACCGACGATTCTCATGGCAATATTGCAGATATCCCAAGCCGCATCGGTAGCAAGCTTCTTCGCCTCGCTGACGAGACGCCGTGCCGTGGGATAGCCGGCGTCAACGGCCTTTCCGGCAGCGTGAGTGAGTGCCCGGGCGGCATCCAGCTGTGTTATGGCATCGGCCACCTTGAAACTGACACCCTGGAAGCGTCGAATTATCTGTCCGAAGGCCTTTCTCCGGTTACTGTACCGAATGGCAACTTCGAGAGGTCCACGGGCTATTCCCAGGGATGCTCCCGCCGACGTGAGTCGTTCCGGCACCATCATGGTGTTGAAAATATGAGCACCCTGATTCAACCCACCGATCAGATTCGATTCAGGCACCTTGACGTCCCGGAATAAGAGCCGGCCCGTACCGCCGCCGCGGGTACCCAGAAGTCCGTAGACATGTTTTACTTCAACGCCGGGTCTGTCGGCCTCAATGAGAAGCAGACTGATACGTTCGTGCGGTTTTCCCTCTGGATTTGTATTGCAGTAGACAACAAAGAAATCCGCACCATCGGCCGCAACGACAAAACGCTTCTGTCCCCGCACGGTAAAATACCCATCTTTCAGTATGGCCGTTGTGGTGGCTCCGAAGAAATCCGATCCGCCTCTCGGTTCGGTCAGCGCTTCAGCCGAAATCAAGTCACCCTTCAGCAAGGGCTTCAGGAATTTCTCTTTCTGCTCTTCCGTTCCGAATACATTTAATGCTTCACCCACGATGGATGGCATGGCAAACGCACATCCGAGGGCTGTTCCGAGGACACCGATCTCTTCAAGTGCTGCTATCTCGCTCGTCCAGTTCAGACCCCGCCCACCGTATTTCTTCGGGAATCTAAGGCCCAGCAGGTTTCTATTGCCTAATGCCTTAACATACTCCCGTGGGTATGTGATCTCATCCCGATCCATTTTCTTTACCAGGTCCGCTGATACCTCATTTTTTACAAAATCACGTACCTCATTTTTCAATGCAATCTCTTCTTTTGTTAAAAGTACGTCCTGTAACATATCTGCCTCCTTTTGGTTTTTTTCTTACTCATGAAATGAAATAAAAAATGTAAGTTCCCTGCCCTTGTAAACCTTTTTCCTTCCGATAAAAGGAAAATCATATTTTGTCGTCCTGCCCCACGGTCACTCCGAAATTCCGGCAAGACGCTCCGCTGCCTTCCTGTTTCGTTTGAAATCCGTCAACAATCTAAAATTCAATCTCTGTGTCGCCGGTGGCCCCGCAGCGATGACCGATAATATGGGGGTCAAACATGCCAGGCCTGAAAGTGACTCAGCAAGGCGTGCCATCCTTATACGGTCTTCAACCTGCGTGCCCTCCCGCCCCGTATGATATTTTGTGAGAAGTTCCCCGACCTTCGGAATCTCGAAATCGTGATGTGAAGGCCGTGTGACGAGGATACCACCGCCGATTTCAGCCAGTCTGTGGCCGGCTTTGAGCACCGCATCATTCATGTAGAGTTTTGCCGCATTCACAAAGAAGGTGTTGGGAAGGGCAACACCTGACCTCGTTATTTCGGGCATCGCTGCCGAACCTGCAACCAGACCATACAGTGTTTCCGCATCAATACTCATGTCGATAAGCTTATCACGTATATGGGCAACCTTGCCAACTCCATTGTAATCTGCCATGGCTTCAGCGGCACCCATACACAGATCGATGTACCCGCATCTGCATGAGGAACTGGACAAACGCTGATAATCGGAAAATCGATGGACCAAATGCCGGGTCGCCCCCCACTCACCACACAGAAAAACTCTTTCATGGGGAACAAACACATTATCGAGAATTACGTGGGCACTCTGATGCATACCGAAGGCCGCGTTGCCGATGTCTTCCGGATCCATGGCGGCAAACTTTGCATTTGCACATGCCGAATCATTGACAAATATGACTCCTTCCGTATCCGCGGGTATGGCAAAGGCAACGGCATAATCCGTATCGTTCGGCCCCAGAGCCGTTGTAGGAACGGCAATGAGTTCATGGGCAAACGGCGCACCCGACTGTTGCAGTTTGGCTCCGTTGACGACGATTCCATCCTTCCGTTTTTCCACAACTCTGACGAACATATCGGGATCGGCCTGTTTATGGGGTGGAAGCGATCTGTCCCCCTTGGCATCGGTGATATTACCCATGACGGTAAGGTTCTTTTCATGAACCATTTTCATATAAGTTTTGAACCGCTCATGATAATCGGTTGTTCCGTCATTGTCTTCATCAACTTCGTACGTGACCGACCAGAGGGGATTAATGACGGCGCCGGCAATACATCGCCCGCCGAAACAACCGCCGG
>JAFGQS010000087.1 GCA_016935565.1 Deltaproteobacteria bacterium | reverse complement strand
GAAACGCGAAATCTCTGAATAAGGCCGAACGGTGATTTGAGAACACCGAGATATTTTATATGTGTTCTAAGCCATTGACCTTTGGCCGTGAACCTTTTCAACAACCCATTACCCTTGTCAAAAGGAGGATGAAGACCATGACAAAAATGAAGAAGCTGTTTGCTGTATTACTTGTTGCTTCGTTTGTGATTGGCGTGGTTCATCTTGCTTTCGCAGAAGATAGCCAGAAGATCAATATAAACGCAGCGACTGTAAATGAATTGATAAAACTCGACCGTATCGGTCCCGCCCTCGCGCAACGAATCATTCAATATCGTGAGGAAAATGGACCCTTTCAGGTGCCTGAAGACATCATGAAAGTCAAGGGTATCGGAGAAAAGACTTTTGAAGCGAATAAAGATCGAATCACCATAGAGTAAAAAATACAAACGAAAACAAGTGTAATGGGTTGTAGTAATTTCTTTTTTAGTGTGTATCAATAAACAACGTAAGATGTGATCGTAAAAAGCTCCACTATGCCGATTCGCCAACATTATAGTGGAAAGAAACTGAAAGTTCCTTTTTCCTCCCCATTGTGAGTCGCGCACGATGATATAGTTCTGATTCGCAATTAAATTCTTCGGATGGGTGTGTATGATGATTTATGTTCTTTTACCAGCCTTTAATGAAGAAAAATCATTTAACCAATTAATTCCAAATATTTCACAGCATCTCACTGATAAAGGTTTTGATTTTTTAATTATTACCTGTGACGACGGGAGTACCGATGGCAGCTCTCACGTCCTCGAGAAATTGAAGGGATCATATCCTCTTGAGGTTTTGACTCATAAAATAAACAGAGGACTCGGTGAAACATCGAGAGATCTTTTTGAAAGAGCCGCTGAGCTAGCGAAGCCGGATGATGTAATAATCAGACTTGATTGTGATAATACCCATGAACCGGAATACATAACCAGGATGATAAGAAAGCTGGATGAGGGATTCGACGTTGTAACTGCTTCACGATTTCAAGAAGGAGGGGGGCAATCCGGCGTTAACCTGTACCGATCAATAATCAGTTACTGTGCCCAGGTTTTCATGAAAGTAATTTTTGGTTTATGGGGTCAGAAAGAATTTTCCTGTGGTTACCGGGCATACAGAGCTCATATTATTCAGAGAGCCGTTAGGATATATGGAAACCAGTTTATTCAGCTTAAAGGTTTGGGATTTACCTGTACTCTTGAAAAAATGATTAAACTCAAGATGCTTGGAGCCCACTTTGCCGAGATTGGCTTTCGGCTGAGATATGATAAAAAAACAAGTTACAGTAAAATGGTTACCAGTATTACAACATTGGGCTACCTAACCATGGCCGTTCTGTATCATTGGCCGTTCGGCGGTTGGAAATACAGATGGCCAAAAGAAATCAAAAAAAATTAATCAAGCAGTTTCACAATATCAATTCCAGAGATTAACCCGACGCTATGATTTTGCTGCTGTTAAAACTGAGGCATTCCTTAAATGCAATTACTGGGAAACAGATCGTTTCATTATTGACGACTGATCAAAACGTAATGATGTTTTCAGAGCACATTCGGACATGTGAGATTATGAAAACTTGCCACGTAATACATCAGCAGCACGTGAAAGGGGGCCGAAAACTGCTGTAATGTGCGGAATTTGTGGACTAACTTATTTAAATCCAGATAGACAGGTCATGATAGAAGTTCTCAAGCAGATGGCGCGGACCATGCGACATCGCGGTCCGGATGACGAAGGCTTCTATGTTGATGGTAACCTTGGCTTGGGGCACCAGCGCCTGAGTATCATCGACTTATCCCCAGTTGGACGCCAGCCGATGTGTAACGAGGACGAAACTGTATGGATTGTATGCAACGGCGAGATTTATAATTATCTCGAACTGCGGGCTGAGCTTACGGAAAAGGGCCATATTTTTCGGTCACAATCGGATACGGAAGTCATACTGCACTTATATGAGGATGAAGGCTTTGATTGTGTTTCAAGACTGAACGGCATGTTTGCCTTTGCTATCTGGAACTCTCGAAAAAAGGTGCTGTTTGCAGCCCGGGATCACTTCGGAATAAAACCATTCTATTACAGCCTTAAAAACGAATGTTTCGTTTTCGCTTCTGAAATAAAGGCTCTATTGCAGACCGATCTTGTACAACCAGTGGTCAACCCTGAGGGTATCCTTGACTATTTGACATTTCAGTTCTGCCTCGATGAAAAGACATTATTTAAGGATATCTTTAAATTACCGCCCGGGCATATTCTCATTCTGAAGCCCAACGGTAGTTTGCAGCTAAAGAAATACTGGGACCTTGATTTTACAATTGATACTGACAGCACTGAGAAATATTTTGAGGAACGCCTGGGTGAATTACTTGAAAATTCTATACGCATCCAACTTCGTGCGGATGTTCCTATCGGGGCGCACCTGAGTGGTGGTTTGGATTCTTCAACGACGGCCTGTTTAGCTGCTTCAATTCGCGGAACTCAAATCAAGACATTTTGTGGGGGGTTTGAGGATGGTCATCAATTCGATGAAACACCATACGCCCGCACAGTAGCCAAGCATATCGAATCAGATCACTATGAGGTATTTCCGACAGCCGCAGATTTCATTGAATCGATGCCGCGTTTGATCTACTATATGGATGAGCCAGTTGCAGGTCCTGGTCTTTTCCCTCAATATTTCGTTTCTAAGCTGGCGAGCCGTCATGTGAAGGTTGTGCTCGGTGGCCAAGGGGGAGATGAAATATTCGGTGGCTATACCCGTTATCTGATTGCATACTTGGAGGAATGTATAAAAGGGGGTATTAGCGGGACGCAGGAAGCCCATAAATATGTGGTTTCTTTCGAATCGATTCTGCCCAATCTATTGCAATTACAAGGTTATGAACCTCTGCTGCGTCATTTCTGGAAAGATGGTTTATTTGAAGATGAGGCAAGACGTTACTTTCGTCTCATAGATCGACGAGACAGCAACCAGGGATTCATTAGTGAAGATTTTCTCGCCAAGAACAGAGGGTATGATTCTTTTGAAAAGTATTGTGACTTGTTTCGATCTACCGATTGTCGGTCTCTCATCAATAAGATGACACGGTTTGATATGAAAACATTGCTGCCGGCACTGCTGCATGTGGAGGACAGGACAAGCATGGCTGTCTCTCTGGAGTCCAGAGTGCCCCTACTAGACAGGCGCATAGTTGACCTTGTGGCATCTATGCCTCCTATGATTAAGTACAAGGGCGGTCGTTCAAAATATATCTTTAGGCAGGTGGTTCGAAATATTGTACCATATAAAATTTATGATCGGACGGACAAGATGGGGTTCCCTGTACCACTGAAGGAGTGGTTTTCAGGACCTCTGAAAGATTTCATGTACGATATTCTTCTGAGTAAGAAAACGTGTGAAAGAGGAATCTTTAGGAAAGAGGCACTTTCCGAACTGCTCATATCGAAACAACCATATGGACGAGCGCTCTGGGGTGCTTTGAATCTGGAGTTTTGGTTTAGGACTTTCATAGATAAATGAAAAATGTTTTGAGGGTGACATAAGTGAATATCTTTATGAAATATAGCCTGATAGCATTCGTTGCTACCATTGGCGTCAGTGGTCAAATTCTTTTGAAGCGGGGCTTGAATGCTTATAGCAATCTGAATTTTGAAAATTTCATCACAAAAATTTTTTCCATCTTCCTCGATCCAAATATATTGCTGGCTCTGAGTTTCTATGTCATAGGAATTCTCGGTTATCTTTTTCTGCTTTCCAAAGTTGAATTAACAAATGTGTATCCCATCTGTACATCTCTGACTTTCGGAGGTATTACGTTTTTTGGATGGTTCTTTTTACATGAATCTCTGAACATGCCAAAAATTTTAGGAATTTTCCTCATTGCTGCAGGAATAATGCTGATAGAACATTACAGTTAAAAAGCGTGACAACCTGATTCCCGGGAACAAGTCAGGAAAAGGCACTTCCGAAACGATGGCCAGTTTTATTGAAATTCTTGACATCCAATCGCGGCTCCCCCGCCTCGAACTTCATCCCTCGTCATGAAAATTAAAAAACAGACAGTAGAAGATCAGATCAGCACCAGGATACCCTATATTCTCAGTCATCTGGACAGAGATCCATATTCACCAACCGCTGGATCACTTGACAGGCTCTACTGGGGGTGGAAGCTTAAGGATTATCCCGATGCGACCCTTCAGCGGTTAATCTATCCGCTTGTAAATTATTTTTATTTACATGATGATTCGCTGTTCTGCGAAGAAGCATTACATATGTGGATCAAAAACGCCTTTGCATTTATGAGCAGGATCCAACACACTGACGGATCTTTTGATCAGGCGTTCCCCCATGAACACAGTCACGGGGCAACTGCATTTCTCCTCTATGACAGCGTGTGTTCCTTTGCGCTTATCAAGGATAAGCTTGATGCCGGTCAAAGGGGTGCAACTCTTCGCACCATAAAGAAAATGGGTGACCACCTTGTCATCTTCGATGAACAGCACGGATTCATATCAAATCACCTCCTCGGTGCCGCTGCCGGTTTAGAAAAGTTATATTCGTTGACACAGGAAGAAAAGTACAAGAGTCGTGCCCGCTACTATGTCAACAAGGTTCTGTCAAAACAGTCACACGAAGGCTGGTACCTGGAATACGGTGGTGCCGACCCCGGCTACCAGACATTAGCGATTTATTATCTGGCACATTATTATAAGGAAACCCAGGATCCCGATGTGTTGAATTCCTTGAAGGCGGCGTGTGAGTTTACATCGTATTTCGTACATCCTGACGGCAGTTTCGGAGGTGAATACGGCAGCCGCAATACCGAGGTATTCTATCCGGGAGGGTTTGCACTCCTTCACAAAGAAGTTCCTCGTGCAGCAGCTATTCTGAACGTAATGATCGGCAGTATCGAGGGTGGTACCACGGTCAATCTCAACAGTATCGATCTCGGGAACCTCGCACCGCTGATAAATAATTATTTGGATTTGGCAAAATATGTTCCGAGTACTTTCGATCAAACAACAGAGAGAATACCTTTTCAACGCAATGAGTTTTTAAAAGAGTTTCGAGATGCCGGACT
>JAFGQS010000086.1 GCA_016935565.1 Deltaproteobacteria bacterium | reverse complement strand
CCTTCTGTTTACCCTGTTAAATAAAATCTTATTTCATGAAATCAGATTTTAATGAAAAGTTACTATTTAACAGGGCGCGTATTGGAAGGAATGGACACAACAGATCTTCTCATCTGTGAAGTAAGGCCATATCTTTCTTCGTTTGGAAACTTTGCTGTTATTCTACATATCTCTAAACAAAGTTCGTATGCCTTTTGCCAGACCTTCAGATCTTTGTAATTCTTTAGCATTTCACTTGAACCCCTGAATCCTTGATCCCTGGAACCCTCTGGAATAAATCATATCTACTATATTTGACAAATTTTATAACCATTCAGTTACATTGTTATCATAATCTTTCGCTGGATTTTTAACCATACAATATCCAACGGCATGATGAAGAAGTGGATGACGAATATGGCAGCAATTATAACACCAATTCCTATCAAAATCCCGGTAATTATCCGTTTGTGCCTTCGTTTTATTTCTTCGTCGCTTTCTATTACGGGTATGGATGATAATACCGGTATATGGGAAATTTCATCCAGCTCATGTTCAGACTTGATAGAGTGATCAAGGTTTTCCTGAACGAACGCAAGACCTGCACCGACACCGAAGGCAAGAAATAAACCCATCAATATAATTTTACGCCGGTCCGGTTTCTCCGGTGCTTCAGGTGTTGCCGCCGGTTCTATGATGGTAAAGCGTTCACCATGTTGCGTTTCCTCCATGCCTTTGGCTACCTGTGACTCCATAAGTTTACTCATGATCTCGTTGTACTTTAATTTTGCGTTATCGTAATCAGAATTCAGACTCTCATATTCTTTTTCGATGAGCGGGGCTTTTTCAATCTTTTTCTGATATTCACTCATTTTCTTCTTGATCCTGCTTTTTTCATCAAGAAGGCGGCTGGTTTCCAGATCGATCGTATCCACTTGCGTCTTAAGATTAATATAAGCGGGATTTACCGGATTTTGAGATGCCGCATCAGATGATGATTTTTCTTTTGTCTTTTCTATTTCTTTGGAGAGACCGGCAACTTCTTTTGAAAGTTTCATGACGTCGGGGTGTTGTTCTCCCAGCTGTGATTTCATGGAAACAAGCTTATTTTTTAAATCACTGAGTCGTTTCTCCTCTTCTGAAGTTCCTTTTTCCCCCGATTCCCGGTTTTCGAGTTCCTCTATTTCCCGTTTTAATTTTATAATATCGGGATGTTTATCCGACAGGCTGGATCGAAGATTGATCAGTTGCAGCCGCAGGGCGTTCAAGCGCTCTTCGGGAGCCGCTCTGAATTCTCCTCCTCCCCCTCCTCCTTCACCAGCGTAAGTTGACGGTGACATGGTTGCAAGTTGGCCCTCCAGGTACACTTTTCTCTCCCGGAGGGATCGAATCTGCATATCAGCCTGGTCGAGGTCCCGGCTCAGCTGTTCCAGGGCACTCACATTGATATTATTATACTCGGGAAGTTCACCGATATGTGCTTTCTTAAACTCACTGATTTTCAATGCGTATTCGTTAATCTGTTCTTTGATGTGATCCAGTTCCTGTTGCAAAAATTGTGTCGTCCGGGTCGCCTGGGCTTCACGCTTTTTAAGATTTTCTTCAAGGTAAAGTGAAGCGAGTACATTGGCTACCTTCTGAACAATCGAGGGGTTCTTCCCCTCGTACGAAAGGGTAAAGGCGATGGTTGTTGATTGTCCCCTTCTCCCTCCGGCCTGTATCGTTTCGAGATTGATATCCTTACGCATTTTATCGAGAATGACTTCGGATGCATATTTTTTTTTCATTTCCGGGTATAAGTTGAATTGATTAATGATCCTGGTAAGGTTGGATCGACTCAAAATTCCCTGTGTAATCGTCTGCAGGCGTTCTTCAACGTATCCCGTCACCGTTGCTTTGACGTATTCCTGGGGAATCTGCTGTGACTCGACGAGAATTGTTGATTTGGAAACGTAAATCGGCGGCAGTATAAAGGCTACGATGACCACGACAATAAAAACCGGTATGGACGATAGAAGAAATATGAGTAATCGTCTTCTTATCAGGTTTTTTATTTCTTGAGTGTTTTGCATTGAGAATTATTCCTTAAAATTTAAGTTATCAGCTGTCAGCTATCAGTCTTCAGTTGTCCGTATAAAATCTAATGCGGCAAAGCCGCAAAGGCAAAAGGTCAAAGTCACAAGGCTCAAGGATCAAGGCAAAAGGAATCATAAACAGGTGCCAGGTATCAGCCAATAGTATGAGTCTCATTCATTAATCATGACTTTTTAATATCTGTATTTTAGTCACTGTTTTGTTTTTTTACAACCTCTCTCGGAGATGGCAATTATAGTGATTGCAACCTATCTTGCAATCAATTTTATATAGCAATAATAGTGCCATTACCAATGCACCATCGTATAAAATTGATCATCATCCGGTCTTTCTGCAAATGTTACCATTTTTGAGGGAAATTAAAGTTCAGGGCAAGCCATACAATGTTGCGATCAACTTCGCGGTCGTTCGTGAGCGTTTTGTCGTACTCATTGGCGTAGCTGTACGCCAGATTGAGTGCGATTTGATCAGTAAAACTATAATTAAGGGAAGGTGTCACTGTATAGTAGCGTGTATCAGTGTCTTCCGTTTCATCACCCGTAGATTTTGTAAAGTAAAGAGACCCCGCAAGT
>JAFGQS010000085.1 GCA_016935565.1 Deltaproteobacteria bacterium | reverse complement strand
GTCGAGCCCGTGAATGCCAATAATAATTTTCGACATTCTCACAATCCCTTACGTTCAAGATAGAAAATAAGCCGTAATTTTACCCTATTTGCAATAGAAAAATCCGTCCTTTCCTTTTGGACAGGATTGTTCGTCAAAATATTGATTTTTTGTCGGGAAAAATTTCAAGATCCGTGCCATGTTTTCCTGATCGGGGTTGAGAGGGTCTCCCGTTGCATAGAGTCCGTATTGCCACAATACGGCTCCCGTTTTTGCATCGATGAAGACAAAATAGGATTCTACCATGTCGTGAGGGCTGCTACCCCCATAGGCCCCGAACATTGCAGCTACCACACTCAGTGCAACAGCACCGGCTTTTCTTCCGGCCGAAAATTTCTTTCCGTATATACGATGCAGACAAATGGTGTCTGCAGAGGTTTCTTTTTGAATGATTTCGACGTCCTCTTTTCGGGGTGCAAACGTATATAATTGTTTCATGTTTATGGCCTTTTCCAATTGACCGATGAGATTGAGTACTGCTACCGTATATTCCCCCTCCTCTTGAAATTTCGGATATTTGAAAATAGGATCGCCGTTGTCAATTTTTTTTAACACCTCTTCTTCGTTCTCCGCTTCCGGATTTTCCAGTAACCACCAATTCGTACAGTTAAAACCGACACCAACGGGTTCTGCGTATACGATTTCGTATCCCTTGTCCGTAAGAACCTTTTTTACCTGTGAAAGGAGCGTTTCATTTGCCTGCTTGGCATGAGGCACAACAAGGACATCACCCCCTTTCCCCATTCTCGGCCAATTAACATTTCCTGCCGACAGTATTGCGATCTTATTTACGGGATTTTTCGTAAACATCTCATCGCTTCCCCTGATCTTAGTCTTGGGAGCACATCCGGAAAATGAAACAATCGAGAACAGAATAATAATGGTAACAAGAATATATTTCTGCCGTACCTTCATTATCGTTGCCTCCTTGTTTACGAAAGAAATAGTTAAAATTTCATGCTTCGTACAGGGATTTGTAATGCCATTGGGGTGAAACGGAAGGCCGGAATATCCGGCCACAAATAACAAGCAAATTCATATCATTAGGACGGTAATCAGTCAATAAGAAAACGCCCTGTTTGATAAGGCTCTACTCGTTTTTTTGAAGTGGTTAAAAAATAAAACGTAAAACGTACAGAGCATCTATCGCCCCGTACGTTTTACGTTCTATGCAGATTGAATTGTTGCGGAAAAGCTCGTAAGCTGCTATCCAAGTTTCAATGACTTAAAGGCCTCTACCTGCCCGCGAATCCCCCGTTCGGTCGGCAGGCGTTCAATGCTCGATGCACCGAAGAAACCGGCGATGCCTGGCATTCGTAACAGTGCCGTGCCGACATTTTCCGGTTCGTCAAACGGACCGCCGTGACAGATAACAAGAATATCCTTTCTTACCTGCCGTCCAGCCTCTGCAATCTTCATGACCATATCGATAGCATCGTCCAGGGTAAGAGCGACCCCTGCACCGATACTGCCTGCCGTGGTCAGGCCGACATGGGCAACGAGCTGATCGGCACCCGCTTCGGTCATAGCCTTGGCCTGATCGGTGTCAAAGACATATGGTGAGGTAAACATATCAAGTTTGTTAGCAATTTTAATGGCTTCGACTTCTTTGTCATAACCCATTCCGGTGGCCTCGAGATTCGCCCGGAAATCACCATCGATCAGACCGACGGTGGGGAAATTCTGTACGCCGGAGAAACCCATGTCTTTGAGTTGTTGCATAAAGACCGGCATGAGACGGAAGGGATCGGTGCCGCATACACCGGCCAGCACGGGCGTATCTTTTACCACCGGGAGCACCTCCGCGGCCATCTCGACAACAACGCCGTTGGCATCTCCGTACGGCATCAACCCGGCAAGCGAACCGCGTCCTGCCATGCGGTATCGACCCGAGTTGTAAATGATAATGATATCCGCCCCACCTGCTTCCGCAAACTTGGCTGAGATACCGGTACCGGCTCCGCAGCCGACGATGGGTTTACCTGCTTTACCAAGCGCCTTCAGGCGTTTTATTATTTCAGCTCTGGGAATTGCCATAGTTATCACCTCCTATTTTTTTAACATGGCGAGTATTAATTCCGCCACTTTGCCGGAGAACTCCGGATCGTTGATATTGTTATCCATTTCAATAAAATCAATGCCCGGTTTGATATTCTTTTTTATAGCATTAAAGCAGGCTCTGTCGGCTTCTTCATCCCAGAATTGACCGCCGGGGCTGTCCAGCATGGAGACACCCTTGAGGGGAATAACGATTGCCACCGGTGCACTCGATGCATTTGCGGCTGCGGCGATCATCTCTCCCATGCGAATATTCTCCTCGATGTTTGTTCGCAGGAGCGTGACGTTGGGGTTCCACTCATAGAGATTGCGCGCCCTGTATTTTTCCGGAACGGTGTCAATACCCCAGAAATTGGCCATGTCGACACAGCCCGGAACGATGACTGCCGGAATGCCCGCCCGTGATGCAGCCATGCAGCGGTCCGGTCCGGCATTAAACGCACCGCCACAGACCTCATCCGCCAGTTCAGTGGTAGTGATATCCATCGAAGCGGTAATGTACCCGTCGGCGATTAAGCTTTCCATCGTCTTACCGCCGATACCGGTGGCATGGAAGACCAGTACTTCATAGCCTTCTTTTTCCACAATCTCCCTCGCATTATCAACGCATGTCGTTGTGTTTCCAAACATGGAAGCGACCACCAGCGGCTTTTCTTCTTTTACAGCCGGTTTTTCGACTTTCACCATTCCGGCAATTGCCCCCGCGGCATTTGAATATATGCTGCGGCTGATGCTGTTAATTCCGGCGACGTCCACAATGGAAGGCATGAAGGTTATATCTTTTGTGCCGGTGTATGCACTGACATCGCCTCCACCGACGGTGGAGACCATGACCTTCGGTACACCTACCGGTAAGGTTCGCATGGCCGTTGTAATGAGGGATGTTCCGCCGCTGCCGCCCATGCCGATGATACCATCGAGCTTTCCGTCATCATACAGCTTGCGAACAATCACGGCCAAACCGTCTGCCATGATCTTCATCGCTTCGTCTTTGTGATCTCCGGAAGTCAGGTAGGCGAGATTCCCCCCACCCGCATGTGCGACTTCGTCACGACTGACATCAGGTTCCAAAGTTGGATCTCCCATAACGCCGAAATCGACAACCAGCGTTCCGACACCTTCTTTTTCGATCAACTCTTTTACAAAGGCGTATTCGGTGCCTTTCGTATCGAGTGATCCCGCAATGACAACAGTTTTTGACATAGTTTCACCTCCTTTGCGCATGATGTATTGTAAATTGGACAGGTATCTGCATCGTGAGAAATTGGCAGTCCATATAAGAAAGAAAACATCGATTGCTTGCGAAGAAGTCGAAACGGTTGATCGGTCAGTAATGGTTATGGTGCGTATTAACCGGATGAAACGTGGTTGTGAGAAAGTTCTTACGATTTACTGAAGAGGAGTCGTAACCATTCGCCAGAGTAATTGAATAAAACCCCCCGCTCTCACAGAGTAATGGGGCTCTTCGTCGATCCGCAGATCCCTCCTTTTTACCGATGGTTAGAACTACTGATTACTTCAACTTTTCATTTTGTCCTTGGGAAACACCTTACAAAAATACACTGATTCTATCTTTTGTCAAGATTTTTTCAAGTTTCGAGAGCACACGTATTATCACTGTGCCTTGCGATTCTGGAGTACGGTAGAATACCGGTATAAACGACAACCTTTCACCCCGGCATACACCAGGCCTTCACGTCTTGACTTTCAGCAAGATTGAATTTCCAGACAAATACTTTTAGTTTGCAGGATAAATCGTTGTCAATGAAGTATTGTCCCACCGTTTTTTGAACTCTTCTGCCGACGCTTGTCAGGATTCAAACAGCAAAAAAGTAAACGGCAGTAGATATTATGTCTGTGGACACTGCCTTTTATGGTTTACCGCTGCTACGGCGCCTTTCCACCGTTTTCGATCAGGGCCTTCACCGGATCAAGGCCGTACGGGGTCCCTTCCTCGATGGCTTTCAGCACGGTGCCGCCACCGGTGAAGAAATAATATTTCGAATTATCCAGTGTCGAGAGATACAGACCGGGGCACAGATTTTTGAATTCCTGGAGCGTATCACCGCCGCCATACAGTTTATTTGCTTCTCCGTTATGATCGATTTTACTGTCCAGGGCCGCCGATCCTTCCGTGAAGTATGGGGTGTAGCCCATGACTGCGTTCACAAAGATGGTCTTTGCCGAGTTTAATGTGTCCGATACGTGCGGATCTTCGAAAGATTCGCGCGCGATATCGAGAATATAATTGAATTTCGTACCTTTTTTAAACTGATCAAGTGATCTGATCCGGTACTTTCCTTCGATTTTTCCCTGCATCGTGTCCGATTCATACATATAGGGCATTTCCAGTATCTTGTGATGCTTTTTGTCCATCTTAACAAGGTTTTTGGCAGCTTCTACGTCTTCCGCTTCAATACCGCTGATAGATACACCGTATTTTGCACAGAGGTATGTATTGTAAATGATGCCTCCGAGGATCAATGTATCAACTTTTTTATAGATTTCGTTGAGGGGTCCGATTTTAGTATTGTATTTTGCGCCCGCCACGACCGATATGAACGGCCTTGCAGGTTGAAGAACCTGGGTTAGATTCAGTATTTCCTTTTGCATGAGATATCCCGCAAATGATGGAAGATACTTCGTTATATCACATGTGGAGGCATGCGGCTGCCATGATCCGAAGGCGTCATTCACGAAGACATCGGCCAATCCTGCGAGCTGAAGAGCGAATGCTTCCCGTTCTTCCGATTCGGCTTCCTCTCCCAGGAACCATCTCGTATTCGGAAGATAGATGGCCCCGATCCTTTTTTCTCTCAGGTCTCGAATAGCCAAATTAATCGAGGTGTCGATGCTTTTTATCCCCGCATCTCCCTCGGGTCTGAATGTAGGGCACAAAATCTTTGTATGAAGTTTCCGTTCCAGATATTCTGCGATGGGTTCAACCGATGTCGATTGATCGACTGAAATTTTTCCTTTTTTGTCTTTCGGCCTTCCGATATGCGTCATGATGATCGGCCTGCCGCCCCGTTCGACAATATTGAAAATGGTGCCGATGGTCTGGTCTATACGATATGGGTCCTGAATACTTCCCTTCTTGACCACGTTATGGTCAACCCGCAACAGGACAATTTTATTTTCTACATCGGCATTCTGTAAAAGAGGAAGTTTTGGATCTATTGTTTGTTCCATAAATGTTCACTCCTCCCGTCATATTATCATTATTGGCGACTCTTATGCATTGCAGTATAGGATAAATTTACGTGTGTGGCAAGAAAACCCTCGATAACTTTTCAGTGAGGATAGCAGTAGGGATACACGAATACTGTTGGTCAATGAGAAGCGATGAGGACAACCCGCATCTTAACTATTCAGAATTTCTTCCCCTTCTGTTCCTTCCTGTCACATGTGTTCCAGAATTTTCATGTTTCCCGTGGTTCACTGCTGTTGTATTTCCCGTTACCTGGCTAATCTGACCTTGATTTTTTCAGTGACGTTATGAATATCTTCAAGGATAAGGTAGAGGCACGGAATCAGAAGCAGCGTAATAACCGTGGCGAAGAGAACTCCATAACCGAGACTGACTGCCATGGGAATCAGGAATTTTGCCTGAAGACTCCGTTCCAGAATCATGGGCATGAGGCCACCGAAGGTTGTCAGTGAGGTGAGAATAATTGCCCTGAACCGTAATCCCCCGGCTTGCGTTACGGCTTCCTGCGGGGAGGCACCCTCACGGCGCAGACGGTTTGTCGCGTGGATCAGGACGAGTGAATCGTTGACGACCACACCGGCGAGACCCACCACGCCGAAGAGACTGAGGATGGTAATGTTAAGCCCCATGATCAGGTGCCCCAGGACGGCACCGACAATGCCGAAGGGAATTGCCGCCATGACCACAAGGGGCTGTGTGAAAGACCGAAAGGGAACGGCCAGAAGGGCGTAGATACAGAAAAGTGCAAAAATGAACCCTAACCGGACATCGTCGAGCGATTCTTTTTGTTCTTTCCCTTCCCCTTCTATTGAATAACGAAGACCGGGATATCGAAATTTCAGGTCTTGCAGGAATCCTTTTTCCAGAGTGTTCCGGACTTCATTGGCGTTGGTCACCGTTTCGTCCACGTCGGCATAGACCTTGATAACACGGTTCCGCTGGGTTCGCTCGATGGAGACGTATCCCTGCTTCATGGTGACGTCGGCGAGCAGACTGAAGGGGACCTCGGAACCGTCAGGAGTACGAATACGCATTTCTTCCACGTACCCCAGCGATTTCCGTTCGTCTTCAGGGTAGCGTACCAGCACCTTGACTTCGTCTTTTCCCCTCTGCATGCGGAGTGCTTCGGCGCCGTAAAAGGCGTGTCGTACCTGCTGGGCGAGATCGTTCAGCGTTACACCGAGGCTCCTGGCGGCGGGTTTCAGCTTAAGCTGCATTTCCTTTTTCCCCGGCAGAAAACTGTCACTCACATCGTAGACGCCGGGATAACGCTTGAGTTCTTCTTTCAGATCGTCCGCTGCGGCCAGGAGATTGTCGTAGTCCTCCAGAGACAGATGGACCTCCACGGATTTTCCCGCACTATGTAAAATGCTCTTAAAGGTCATCGAATCGACATCAGGAATAGTGCCGACAGCATTGCGCCATTGCACTGCTAGTGTGGCGGTACTCGCTTTTCGTTCTTCACCTTTCAGAACCTGGATCCAGATATGGGCGAGATGCCCTCCCGGTGTACTCATGCCGCCGTGATCGTCGCCAATCTGTGTTCCGATCAAGGCAACGCTATGCTGGAAGAGCTTTGGCGCGCCTTTCGGCGCCTTTTTGTCGGCATCTTCCAGTGTTTTCCGGGCAGCTTCTTCCAGGTGTCTTACCACTTCAATGGTGCGTTCTACCGGAGTGCCTGCCGGCATAGTGAGAGAACATTCCAGTGTATCGCTTTCTACTTTTGGAAAAAAGGTAAATTTGATGATGCCGCCCTGTAGCATTCCCGCTATTACGAGTAAGAGCGCAATGCCAAGAGCCACCGTAGCGTATCGCCACCTGGTGCAGAAACTGATCGCACGGGCGTAAGGACCGCTGATAAATTCTTTCAACCACCTGGCCGTTCGTTTTTCTTTCATCTTGCCGTTATGTATGAGTCTGGATTGTTTGCTCCTGGAAAGATGGGCCGGCAGAATAAAGAGCGACTCGACCAGTGAAGCGAAGAGAACGACGATAACGACGAGAGGTATGTTGCGTAACAGTTTTCCCATCATGCCGCCCCCCATCATGAGCGGTGCGAAGGCGACCATGGTTGTGAGGACGGAAAAAATAACCGGAAGGCCCACTTCGATGGCCCCTGTCTTTGCCGCCTCAAGCGGAGGGAGTCCTCTTTCCTGCTCTTGAAAGATGTTTTCCCCGATAATAATGGCGTCGTCCACAACGATACCGAGGACCATGATAAAGGCGAAGAGTGATATCATGTTAATGGTAACATCGAAGTGAGGCAGGATAGCGAGCCCTGTGAGGAATGATATTGGAATACCGAGTGTTACCCAGAACGAAAGGCGAATGCTGAGAAACGTGCCGAGAATAAGAATGACGAGCACCAGACCGATGGTCATGTTTCTCAGTAACAGCTCAACGCGGCTTCGCAGGATATCAGACATGTCTGCGAAAAACTCGATATCGACACCGGCGGGAAGTTGGGGCTTGATTGCGGCAATGTAGCCTTTCACCGTCTTGGCTACGGTAAGGGCATTCTGATCGGCCACCCGGTAGACCTGAATGACGCTGGCGGGCTTTCCCTGAAACCGGGCAAAGAGGTCAACATTTTCGTATCCGTCGCTGACCGATGCGATCTGTTCCAGGGTTACTTTACTGCCGTCAGCACGGGTAATAACGGCAATATCGGCGAATTCGTCCGCATAGTAGCGACGCCCTTTGGTTCGAATCAGTATCTCACCTCCCTCTGTCTTGACACTCCCAGCGGGGAGGTCGAGGCTTGCCCGTCGAACCGTATCGGCCACCTGCCCCAGCGTCAGGTCATGGCGCCTGAGCGTTTTCTCGGAAATCTCGATATGCACTTCCCCACTGCGAATGCCGAAAATATCTGCGAGTGTCACTCCCGGCAGGTTGGTGATATCGTCCTTTATCTTTTCGGTGAGATATTTGATTGTCGATTCCTGGGCATCGCCATAAACGGCAATGTTGATGACCTGGACGCGGGCCGTTACCTCTCTGACAACGGGTTTTTCAGCTTCATCGGGAAGCGTTGTAATGCGGTCAACCTCCGCTTTGACTTCATCCAGGAGCGATTTCACGTCCCAGCCCTTGATCACCTCAATCGTAATCGTCCCAAGGCCTTCCCGTGCGGTGGAGTCGATACGCTTAATGCCGGCAAGTCCGGCCAGCCGTTCTTCAATTCTTCGAATGACCGCTTCCTCCACTTCGGCCGGTGAAGCGCCTGGATACTCCGTCGTTATTGAAATACGGTCCAGCGACGTTTCCGGAAAGACTTCCAGCTTTATCGTCGTGAGTGTCAAAACACCGGCGAATATCAGAAATAACATTAACAGGTTTGCCGCTACGTGGTTTTCGGCAAACCAGGCAATTGCTCCCTTCATTTACTGTTTGACTCCTTTGCCATTGCTGTTCGAACGGTCATTCCGTCGGTAACCGCTTTGAGGGGTGATATGACGACCATTTCTCCACTCGTCAGCCCGGATTCGATGATGATTCCTTCACCCTGATATCGGGCAACTGTTACGGTACGAAATTTCAAGATGCCGTCGCCATTGACAACCCAGACGATATTTCCCTGATGAAGAGCTGCCCGCGGGATAACGGCAGCGTCCGGCAGGATGCGTCCCTCGATATCAACGGTGACAAAGAGGCCGATGGCGAGAGGCGGTTTTATTGCATAGGGTCTGTCGACCCGGACCACCACGGTAATCATTCTGGTTTTTTCATCGAGCTTGCCTTCTGCCCGTACGACCCTCCCTGAGGTCACGATTTCCCGTCCTGCGATGCTTGAGCGGACCGTGGCAAACGATCCGGGACCGTCTCCCGGCGTGAATCCCGGGACATCAAACCAGAAGAGGGTTTTGTCTTCCAGCGGAAGGGGAATTTCCACTGCTTCCGTGGAGAAAATTCTTGCTACTGCCTGTCCCGGAGAAACGTACTGTCCCACATCGACGAGTTTCTTGCTTACGAGACCATTGAAAGGTGCTTTGAAAACCGTCCGTTCAAGATTCAGAAGGGCCTTCTTCAGGTCGGCTCTATCGGCATCAAGCTTCGCCCGGGCCGCCGCCAATTGCGGCTCTTTTGCAACCAGCGGTGGAGGGTCTTTCCGCGTGTGTGAATTTCCCGTATGGTGCACCCGCCACTCTTCCTTTGCCACGAGCGCTTCTTCCTGAATGATCTTCAGGTTGCTTTCCGAATCTTTTACTTTCGCTTTCGCCAGTGTGACGGCAAGTTCATAATCAACGGGGTCAATTGATAACAGTTTGTCATCTTTGCTGAATTCTCCTCCGTTGACCAGTGCCGGAGAAATTTCAATGATCTTTCCCCCGACCTGAGGAACGAGATCAATCTCCCTGAGCGGTTGCACCGTTCCCTCTCCCCTGACGGTTACCGACCGGGGTTTCGTCTCGACTTTCATGACTCGCACCATCGGCACGGGAGCACTGTGCGTTGCTTTTTTCAGTTCCGGTTTGCTCGCCGTGAGAACAATCATGACGATCACGCCAATAATTATGAGCGTCAGGCTGATGGCGATATGGTAAAAGCGTTTTCTTTTCGGATTCATGGTTTTTTTGTTTTCCTCTTCGTTTACGTTATTCTGTTCCGGATCATTGTGCCTGTGAGATCGGGTCGGCCCAGCCGCCGCCGAGGGCGCGGTGCAGCGTCACCCGGTTGCTGAGAATCGCCAGATCCACAAAGACCAGATTTTCTTCGGCTTGAAAACGGGTTCGCTGGGCATCAAGGACGGTGAGGTAGTTGTCAAGCCCCCGTTCGTACCGACTTTGAGCTACTTGCTCGGTGGCCCGTGCTTCGGTGAGAAAGTTCAATATCAGTTCCCGTCTTTCAAGCTGTTCCTTCCGTGTGAGAAGGGCGTTTTCAACTTCGGAAAAAGCGGTCAAGACCGTTTTGATATAATCGGCCAGCCCTTGCTCATACTTTGCCTCGGCTGCACGCTGACCCGCCTTCAGCTTGCCGGCATCAAACAACGGTTGAACTGCGCCGACAGCAATGTTCCAGAACTCGTTTCGCGCGTGGAAGATTTCGTCCAGCTCGGTACTCGAATAGCCGAAGGTGCCCGTGAGCGATATCCTCGGGAAACGACTGGCCTTGGCAACGCCGATTTTAGCATTTAAGTTCCGAAGGGTTGCCTCGGCCAATCTGATATCCGGTCTCCTGAGCAGGAGATCGGATGGCAGTCCCTGGGGCACCGGATCGAGACGTCGAAAGTAATCTTCCGGTTGATGTCGGCTTGGTTGTGTCTTGGGATAGCGCCCGAGGAGTACAGCTAATTTCTGTTGATTTACTCCCAGTTCCTGCCGGAGCGAGGGGAGGGATGCCTCTGCCTGGGCGAGAATACGTCGGGACTGTCTCAGGTCAAGAATCGATGTCAACCCCCCTTCATATCGTCTTTGTACCAGTGAAAGGTTTCGTCGATAATTCTCTATACTCCCTTTAGTAATCTGAATTCTTCGTTCCAGAGATTCGATCTGGAGATACAAGGTAATTGCTTCAGCTACGATAGACTGGGCGATGGTCCTGGCATTCTCTTCAGCACCCATGAGACTTGCCCGTGCTGCTTCCTCCGCCCGTGCCAGGCGGCCCCAGAGGTCGATTTCAAACGACGCCGGCAGCGAGAGATTATAGACATCCGATTCGATACCGGGCACGATCCGCTGCCGCTTTGCCTCACCCTGCATGCTCACGTCGGGGTATCGGTCTGCTCTGGACTGAACAAAATATGACCGCAGTTCCGAGATTGCAGCCACGGCCTTTTTAATATCCAGGTTATGGATGAGGACTGCTTCTACGATTTGATCTAACGAGGAATCATTAAAGACAGACCACCACCGATCGATAACCTGTTTCGATTCGATATCGGACGGAACATGCTGATACGAAGCCGGAATCTGTTTGTCCATGTCGGGCTTTTTGAAATCGGGACCCATCTTTATGCACCCTGCGATGATAAAGGGGAGGGTCAGGGAAATAGTCAATAACAAAGTTCTGTATCTCACAGAGATTTCTCCTTCTCCCGTACATTAAGTCCTGTGAGGGCAAAGTTCACAATGTGTTGAATCAGACGTTCTTTAAACGCTTCATCATACGTACACCCGGTGAAGAGAGATACGGGAACCCGGGCAAAATTAAAGTAAATGACCATCGAAATAATGCTCAACATATTGAGATTCACGCGTTGTTCATCTATTTCTTCCGGTAGATATGGCTGTAAGAGCTTCGCCAGGTTTCTGAAAAAGGGACGCAAGATTTCATCGGCTACCATTTCGAATGCCTCCGTCGGCTTGGCCATTTCGCGCATCATAAGCTGGGCATGATAAAAGCGCTCATCGTCAGCGAGGGGGCCTTTGATGAAGGCCTCTGCCAGCGCCTGGATTATTTCCGTCGGTGATGCACCGTCATGCTTGGCCAAATGTTGTGTGAAACTATCGTGTACCCGCCGTGCTCTGACCATCCACCGCAAACGAAAAACATCGAGGTAAAGATTTTTTTTATTGCCGAAGTGGTAATTGACCGCGGCGAGATTGCAGTTGGCTGCAGTGGTGATTTCTCGAACGCTCACGGCATGATAGCCTCTTTGCGCAAAGAGGGTTTCCGCAACTTTGAGCAGACGGTCCCGCGTGGTTTTATTTTCGTTATCAGGAGACATGACGACCGCTCCTTTCCAAGAATAAACGTTTGTATCAAACGATCGTTTGAATGTCAAGGAAAGTTTCCCTGGATTTATACGTGCATTGATTCCGGTAGATTGTCGAAACCGTAGTATCGTAAAATGATTGTTGCGAAAAACGCATGTTGCGATTCAAGTTGGGATGTAGTAATTGTCCGGTAAAATCTTCCACATGATAATCCTGCATTCTTACGGAGTCTCCGCTTTATATGGATTATCACATCAAGGAGGCCTTATGTATCAGCTTGAAAAACCCGACAATCTGGTTGAGTTTCTGGAAAACAGTGTATCCAGATACCCCGATAATCCCCTGTTTGGGACTAAAAATTCACGTGGAACGAATGACTGGATTACGTACAAAGAAGTAGGAGAGCGGGTCGATAATCTCCGGGGAGGGCTCGCACAGCTTGGCATCGGCAAGGATGACGCTGTCGGTATCATCGCCAACAATCGTGTTGAATGGGCCGTCGCCGCCTTTGCAACCTACGGACTGGGTGGCCGATATATTCCCATGTACGAAGCTGAACTCATGCAGGTCTGGGAATATATCATCAGAGATAGTTCCGTTAAAGTTCTGTTCGTTTCAAAAGCGGAGATCTATGAAAAGGTCAAAACCTTCGCGAAAGATATCCCCACGCTGGAAAAAATCTTCATGATAGAGGGGGACGGGGAAAACAGCATGGCGGAACTGGAGCGACAAGGCAGTGACCATGCCGTTTCGGCAATCCACCCGGCTCCCGATGATATTGCCGGATTGATTTATACCTCCGGTACAACGGGAGAACCCAAGGGTGTCCTGTTATCTCACGGAAATTTTACCAGTAATTCTCACGCCGGCCGCAAGAAATATCCCGAGATTGCCCGGGGAGGAACAACCCTTGCCATATTACCGTGGGCCCACTCGTACGGACAGACGGCAGAACTCTATACCATGATCTATCTCGGCGGTGCCATCGGATTCGCAGAAAGTCCCCAGACGATAGCCCATGATCTGTTGCTTGTAAGACCCACATGGCTGATTGCCGTTCCCCGGGTATTCAATCGAATTTATGACGGGCTCTGGGCAAAGATGAATGAGGAAGGCGGTCCGGCACGGAAATTATTTGTCATGGGTGTGGAAAGCGCCCGGAGAAAGCGTGAGCTTGCACAGGAAGGAAAATCGTGTTTTATCACGAACCTGAAATATACCATTGCCGATACCATCGTATTCAAAAAGATTCGCGAGAAGCTGGGCGGCCGCCTTCTGGGGGCCATGACCGGGAGTGCCACCATGAATCCTGATATCTCACAGTTTTTCTTTGATATCGGTATCCCCCTTTATGATTGCTATGGTTTGACTGAAACGTCTCCCGCGGTCGCCATGAATGCTTCTTATTCATACCGGCTCGGGAGCGTCGGCCAGGCTATTGAAAAAATACGAATCGTCATCGATAAATCTCTGGGAGACTCTGAAAAAGATGATGGAGAAATCATCGTCTATGGGCCGAATGTCATGCAGGGTTATCACAACAAACCGGAGGAAACGGCACAGGTGATGACGGATGACGGAGGATTCAGAACAGGTGACCGGGGCAGGCTGGACGAAGACGGGTTCCTCTATATTACGGGGCGAATCAAGGAACAGTATAAGCTGGAGAACGGCAAGTTTGTCTTTCCCGCATCTCTGGAAGAAGATATCAGGTTGATACCCTCCGTTGAAAATGCCCTGGTTTATGGAGAGGGAAGGCCGTATAATGTTTGTCTCGTCATCCCCGACTTTGTCGTGCTGGAAAAATTTGCACGGGAAAACAGTCTTCCTGCCGATCCCGACGCATTGGTTCGGCAACAAGAAGTGCAGGAACTGATAAATAGAGAAATTGTTCAATTCCTCGAAGGCAAATACGCTCACTATGAAATTCCTCAAAAATTTATCCTTTTGAGTGAGAATTTTTCGCTGGAGAACGGGACGCTCACCCAGACGATGAAACTGAAACGACGTGTCGTTCTTGATAAGCACAAAGACCTCATTGAATCTCTGTATCGGTAGGACAACCTCTTTGCCGGTTGTATTGATTGGAAACGTTAACAAGAGGATCGAACGCATGAGAAAAGACCATGCGGGGAAATAGTGAAAAAAGACACGGATGGGACATAACGGGCAACAGCCTCATCTCGGCACTTTTTAAGCGGTTTCTGAAGGCTTGAATGAAGCAACATCCTTTGATAAACTCCGCTCATTATTTTCCTGATTGACAATACAGGGAGGTTTACAATGAAAAACATCGGCTTAAGAATTGTGGTGATCGTAATGGTAATCTTGGGTCTTGTGGTCGCCTGTGGCGATGACAAGAAAGAAACGGCAGAGAGTAAAGACAAAGTGACTGCTGAAGATGTTAAACGGGAGGCGAAGGAAGCACTGAAAACGACACTGGCATATACGCAGCAGCAGAAAGACGAGTATCAGAAGCGGATGGACGCTAAAATCAAGGAATATGATCAAAAAATAGATGAATTAAAGAAGAAGGCTGAAGTCCTCAAGGAAGAGAAGGAAGCCGAACTTGATAAGAAAATTGAAGAGCTGCAAGAAAAAAGAACGTCCGCATCGAAAAAGTTACAGGACCTGAAATCCGCGAGCGGCAAAGCCTGGGAAGATCTGAAAGACGGAATGGATGCCTCAATGAATGAATTGGAACATGCTTTCAAGCGAGCCCTCTCGCATTTCAGGTAACGGTAAAACTAATAAGTTCAGCAGGATTATGGTTGATAGAACAGACGTAACATTACGCTATGTGTTCCAAAGTTTTATAATCACCACATTAAAGAGGTGTGGCAAATATCATCAATTTTGACGGACTCAATGTTTCATTTACGTATGATACTGCTGTAAGCATTTGGATCAACATCAAGGAAACTAAAGAATTGATGGAATGGTTCTTCATGAATTTCAACGATTCTAACCTTTGATATGCATCATGACTGCGTCAGCAAAGATGATCATTTGAAATTCCTTTGTAATAAATCTGTTGACTTTAAAGAAAACCTTCTTCATATTTAGCAGTAGTGAGGTCATTTGAGAAAAAAGGGGGGGTGGATAGGAATCACAGTTAGCAGAGCACTTCCATGTAATCCTGATAGATCAGGAAGGGTACCCTGTGTAAAATAATACTCAGACTATCAAATGGTGTATACTTCAAAAGACCTCTGATCGATAGTGTAAGAACCTCACATCAATTCCGCTCGTTTTTGGACTTCATCACATTCATTCCCAGAGACACAACGCATCCATGGTGCACCGCGACATTCTTACCAGTACTGAGATTTTCACTAATCAAAGCAACAGGATCTTCGCCATTATACGTGGTCATGCTTCATCCATAAAGAAGAAAGGAGGGTATCGTATGAGCGAAACAGAAAAAGACCTGGCGGAAACGTCGGAAGCTGAAATTGCAGTACATTGGGGGGAAGAGGAGTTCATTTATCCGTCTGATCAGTTTATTGCTCAGGCGAACCTGACGGATCCGAAAGTGTACGAGCGTTTCAGCCTGGAAAATTTCCCAAATTGTTTCAAGGAGTATGCCGATCTTTTAACCTGGTACGAGTATTGGCATACCACGCTTGACACAAGCGACGCCCCTTGTTGGAAGTGGTTTGTCGGCGGCAGAATCAATGCAAGTTATAACTGCATCGACAGGCATCTTGACAAACACAAGAACAAGACAGCGATCCACTTTGTTCCGGAACCCGAAAATGAAAAAATTGAGCACATCACGTACCGGGAACTTTACGTCAGGGTAAACGAGTTCGCGGCCATACTTAAGGATGTCTGCGGGCTGAAGGCCGGGGACACTGTCACGCTTCACATGCCCATGGTGACTGAGCTTGCCATTTCCATGCTGGCCTGTGCGCGCCTCGGCATTATCCACTCGCAGGTTTTTGGGGGGTTCAGCGGCAAGGCATGTGCCGACAGAGTCGTTGATTCGGCAAGCAGCGTTCTGGTTACCATGGATGCCTATTATAGAGGTGGCCAGCTGATCGACCACAAGGAAAAAGCTGACATCGCCGTCGCTGAGGCTGCGGACGAAAACCAGAAGGTGGATAAAGTTCTCATATGGCAGCGTTATCCCGGCAGGTACTCGTCGCAGACGCCCCTTGTCGAAGGCCGTGATTTCATTGTTAATGATTTGCTCAAAGAGTACTTTGGAGCAATGATTGATCCTGTGCCCATGCTTTCGGAGGCCCCGCTGTTTCTCATGTATACAAGCGGTACGACAGGAAAGCCCAAGGGGGCGCAGCACAGCACAGGCGGCTATCTTGCCTATGTGGCTGGAACGTCCAAATATGTTCAGGACATTCACCCCGAAGATGTTTACTGGTGCCTGGCGGATATAGGATGGATCACCGGGCATTCCTATATCGTGTACGGTCCGCTGGCGATATGCGCGTCCACCGTGATCTATGAAGGAGTTCCGAACTACCCGGATGCGGGAAGACCCTGGCGAATCGCCCAGAATCTGGATGTCAACATATTCCACACCGCGCCTACCGCAATCCGCGCCCTGAGAAAGCTTGGTCCCGATGAACCGCAAAAATACAATTATCACTTCAAGCATATGACCACCGTGGGAGAGCCCATCGAGCCTGAAGTGTGGAAATGGTATTACTACACGGTGGGCAAAGGCGAAGCGGC
>JAFGQS010000084.1 GCA_016935565.1 Deltaproteobacteria bacterium | reverse complement strand
GTTATACCGGCGGTATTTGTATGCTTTTTGTTCATGATCTCATGTGCTTCCCTCTATTTTAACTCACTCGAACCGCCGGAGGGCACCTACCGTATTCGCACCATTGAAAACCTTCCCTATCGAGAAATCTGGAAGGGGTTTGTCTTTAACGGGGAAAAGGTGGGATTCACCCATATGAAAATATCACCGATTCCGGGCAGTGATAATTTCCTCATCGCCTCTCAAGCCCATCTGAGATTCCTGTTTTTGGGGATGGATAAGCATATAGCCTTGAAACGTGAGGACACGGTTCGGTCAGATCTTACGCTGATTTCTTTTCATTACGAACAACAAATGGATAAAGAACCATTGCGTATTGATGGAGATATTGTCGATGGAACATTTCGATTCATTCAGGAAAGCAACGGTCGGAAGAAAACCGTTGAAAAGGAGTTGAATGACGCACTGTATCCTTTGAGTGTCATTAACCTGTATCCCGTGATCAAGGGAATGACCATCGGATCGAAATACAGATACAAGGTCTTTGATCCACAGACACAGGCTATCGCTCCTGTTACTCAATCGGTAACTGCCTTTGAGACGAGCAAGGAGATGGATGTAGAGCCGTCTTTCAAGGTTGAAACAACCCTGCTCGGACATGGAGTTTCGACCTGGATAAACCTCCACGGTAAGGCAATCTTCGAAATCGGCATGGGCGGGGTTCTCATTACGTACAAAGAAGACGAGGATCGAGCCAGAAATTACCTTCTTGAGGCCGGTTTGAACAAGAAAGATCTGATCCTTGATTTCAGTTGTGTGAAAACAGGAACGACCCTTCCATGTCCGCGAGAGACTACTTTCCTGGAAATATCCCTCGAAGGTGTATCGGGGGTGTTACCGATCTTACAGGGTCCGGGACAGGAAGCCTTTGTGAACAGAAACGGAGACGCGGATAGTGCCATGTACCGCATTACGAGTGATGCCGTATCCTTACCAAGAGCAAGGGGGGGAGTTCTCACCAAAAAAGAACATTACCTGTATCTGGCTCCGACAATGCACCTCGAAAGTAACGATCCCGAAATCAAAAAGACAGCTGCCGACGTTACGTCAACTGCCAGGACACCATTGGAACAGGTGCGGAAGCTGACGCACTGGGTATCCGAATCGATCAGAGATGAAGCAGTTGACAGCACCTCCGCCGTGGATGTATTACATGATCGCAGAGGCGAATGTCAGGCCCATTCCATGCTTTACACGGCCATGGCACGGGCTCTCGGCATTCCCACAAAGCTGGCAGGTGGACTTGTGTATATGGAAGGCATCGGATTTCTCTTTCACAACTGGGCGGAAAGTTATATTGACGGCTGGATAGCTGTTGATCCCACGTTTAATCAGGTCGGAATCGATGCCACGCATATTAAACTGGTGGAAAGTCCCTTTTGGATATCTATCCTTGACCTCGGTAAGGTGGTGGGAAAGATAAAGGCCGAAATAATCGATTATCAGGCTACCTGCGGTGATGAAGCGAATCACTGATCATCGTATTGACTCTTGTAGCACAGCGGCTGTGGGGAAACATATCTTTTTAAAAAAAAATATTCTTCTTGATTATAAGAGGACGGGAAACAACCAGTCTCTAAATCGACTGTCTCGACCGGATACTATATCTTTCATCACATCTGATAACCTCCGGGTCAGGGGGCCCGGTGTGCCCGCTACTGGTTGCTCCTCAATCTGGCGTACCGGCAATACCTTGTTCGGCGTACCAGAGAAGAATATCTCATCAACCTCGTAGAGCAATTCCGGTAATAAATGATCTTCTCTTGTGGGAATGCCCTCTGCAGCAGCTACCTGAAGAATAGATTTTCGTGTGATACTGTCAAGTACGGTTCCTGCCATGGGTGTCAGGAGTTTACCATTGTTGACAAGAAAGACCGATTCGGTTCCTCCTTCTGCGATAAAACCCCAGGTGTCGAGCATAATAGCGTAATCAAATCCACGCTTTTCAGCTTCTTTACGTGCCATCATTCCATTTAAATAATTAGCTGCAACTTTGGCTTCGATGGGCACCGTTCTGGGATCAAGTTTGATCCATGAGGAGATGCAAGCCGTTGTGCCTCGCTCAAATGAGTCGTCGTGAGCAACGGGATCCTCCGCAGGATCAATGATGAAGACGGCAATATCGATCATCTTTTGCGGAGGTAGTATTTCAAAGGAAATCTGAGGGTAATAGCCGATAATTTTGATAAAACCCTGCCGGATGGTATTCTTCTGAACAGTGTTTGTCACGACTGCCATAAAATCCTTCTTCGAGAGGGGAAGTTCCATGTCGAGGAGTTCAGTTGTTCTGAACAGGCGATCGATGTGTTCATCAAGCCGAAAAATGACGGTACCATCATCGGTGTTATGGAGGCCGAGAACCTCAAATACAGCCGAACCGCGACCAAAGCTGTGACACATTATATGGACTGTTGCCTGATTCCAGGCAACGTAATTTCCATTGAGATAAACAATCCGATTGCTCACCATGTTCATTTCCTCCACGAATTTTTTCGATACCCGTAAGTCGTGAATAGAATGTTCTTTTCGTTAATAGTGTTGGTGCCGTTACCATGCTAACACCAAACAGAACAATCGGATCCGTTTTGCCGATTGTTTCGATAAATGTATCTTAACCATGGTCATGATCTTTCAATGCGGCCTTCTTTCGGAAGTGTTCCTTTACGGCGGATAAAAAACTGACTCCCCGGCCCATTTCCTCAAAGACGGGTATGCCCATTTCTTCCAAATCTTTTCTGAAGGTATGAAAACGTTCCCCCGTACCGGTAATCCAGGCAACAACAGGCTTTGCAAATTTTTCCTTCATTGTGCTCAGGGAACGAAATCGATCACTCGATATCCTTTCTGAAAATATATGTATAATCACCGAATCGACGTTTTCGTCATGCATGATAGTATCGATTGCCCTCGTATATACGAGGTCCATTCCATTCTTTTCGACGGCGGGCCAGAGATCTACCGGATTGGAAGGTTCCATCCAGACCGGAAAGACTTCCTTTAAGGATCTCAGCGTTTTTTCGGAGAGTT
>JAFGQS010000083.1 GCA_016935565.1 Deltaproteobacteria bacterium | reverse complement strand
CCTTCCGCCCATGCGGAGATTCTGGCGATTCGAAGAGCGGCAGAGCGAATCGGCAATTATCGTCTGGTAGGAACAACATTATATGTGACGCTCGAGCCGTGTATTATGTGTGCCGGCGCTATCATTCAGGCTCGAATATCCAAGGTAATATTCGGTGCATATGACCCCAAAGGCGGGGGTGTATCATCCCGGTATACGATATTACATGATCACAGGCTGAATCATACCGTGGAAGTGGTGGGCGGTATATTAGAAGGGGAATGCAGTCAAATTTTAAGTGGATTTTTTCGTAAAAAGAGGTTATTGTCACAAGTCGCTCCGGAATAGATTGACATGTTAGCGGAGAGGTACCGAAGTGGTCGTAACGGGGTCGACTCGAAATCGACTTGGGGGTCAAAAGCTCCCACGTGGGTTCGAATCCCACCCTCTCCGCCATTTATTCAATTAGAAATTAAAAGTTAAGAATGAAAAATTATAAATTGTGTTTTAAAATACGAAAATATTCTTTTCTCCCTTTTATTATTAAATTTTAATTACACAGTTGCGGAGAGATGTCCGAGCGGCTGAAGGAGCGCGACTGGAAATCGCGTGTATACTCACAAAGGTGTACCGGGGGTTCGAATCCCCCTCTCTCCGCCATTTATATTCACCATCGATTTGATAGCCGGGTCCCGTGCAACGGAGGGTTGTGAACCCCGTCAGGTCCGGAAGGAAGCAGCGGCAGCAATTACCTCGGTGTGCTGCGGGGTAACCTGGCTATCTTTTGTATAAAAGTATAAACGTGAATACCCCGTTTTGTAAACGGGAATGAAACGTTTACCTGCCGGGAGTGTATACATGGAGTACCTTGTTCTTGCGAGAAAATGGAGACCACAGGTCTTTGAAAGTGTCGTGGGACAGGATCATGTCGTCAAAACCCTCAAAAACGCCATAAAATATAACCGAATCGCACACGCTTTGATATTCAGCGGACCAAGAGGGGTGGGCAAGACCTCCGTAGCCCGTATTCTGGCCAAAGCGATTAATTGTGTGCACGGACCGGCGGAAATTCCCTGTAACGAGTGTACAAACTGCAAAGAAATTACGGCAGGTTTGTCTCTGGACGTTCGAGAGATCGACGGTGCATCAAACAGGGGTATCGATGAAATAAGAGAATTGAGGGAAAATATAAAGTTTGCGCCATCATCATCTCGTCATAAAGTTTACATCATTGATGAAGTTCACATGTTGACAAAGGAAGCCTTCAATGCACTGCTGAAGACCCTCGAAGAACCTCCGCCTCATGTAATCTTCATGTTTGCGACGACGGAGATTCATAAAGTTCCGTCGACCATTCTTTCGAGGTGTCAGCATTTTGATTTCAGGCGGGTATCGATCAGGCAGATCGCCGATAATCTCAGGCAGATTGCCACCACTGAGAAGATCAATGTCAGTGATACGGGATTAATGTGGATTGCCCGGGCTGGAGAAGGAAGTATGCGAGATGCCCAGAGCATTTTTGATCAAGTAATATCGTATGCCGGCACCGATATGAAAAACGACGACATAGAGGAACTGCTGGGTCTCAAAGACCGACGGCTGCTGATTGACATTTCGAAGGCGGTACTTGAGAGAAACGCCGGTGACTGTCTGAAAATAATCAATGAAGGATATTATTCCGGTGTTGATATGAAGCAGTTCTATCAGATGCTCCTCAATCATTTTATGAATTTACTGATGGTTAAGATAACAGGGAATGATAATCTCCTTGTCGATCTTGCCGATGACGAGTTAAGCACACTCGGAGAGCAGGTAGAGGGAACGTCACGGGAAACGTTACAGCGTTTATTGGATATCCTGATGGCCGAAGAAGAAGATATAAAAAGGAGCCTCGATCCGCGCTTGAACCTTGAATTTGTCCTGGTGAGAATGGCCTATCTCGAACCAATGATACCGGTTGATGAGATCCTGTCAAAAATGGAACACCTCGAGAAGAAGTTGTCTTCTCAGGAGGGAAACAAGCGAAGGGGGATGCCTCCCGATCACGATTTAGCGAAATTCGGTTCCCATCCGAAAGTCAGAAAGGGAAAAACGGATGAAGAGATTCCCGGGGAACATTTCTGGGTGAATTATAAGCATTTTGTCAAGAAAAAGAGTCCCCTTCTCTGGTCAAAAATAGAGCCGGGAACGTTTCTCAGTTTCAAGAACAAGTGCCTTGAAATAGGCTTTCCTGAAGGGTATATTTTTTTGGAAGATATTGCTGAGAAGTCTCAAATGGATCGCCTCGTTGATATCTCGCAGGAGTTTTTCCGGGATGATATAAAAATTCTGATACAATCGCTGAAACAGGAATCGGAAGAACACAACCGGGTTCACTCCCCCGATGTCAATAACGGCAGGAAGAAAAACAATATTAAAAATGAGGCACTCAAACATCCCCTGGTGCAGAAAGTCATGGATGTGTTTGAAGGTGCCGAATTACATGACGTGATTTCAAAAGTCAAAGATTAACAACTGTTATAAACCCGGATGGTGTAGTGTGCAACACTGCAGTTCGGGGATAACAATCGAGGAGGTAACAACTGTGGCCAATATTGGAAAACTCATGAAACAGGCCCAAAAGATGCAGGAAAAAATGATGCGTGCTCAGGAAGAGTTAGCGTCCAAAACGGTGGAAGCTACGGCCGGCGGAGGAATGGTGACTGCCGTTGTCAATGGAAAGTTCGAACTCGTATCGTTGTCAATCGAAAAGGAAGTTGTCGATCCGGACGATATTGAAATGCTTCAGGATTTAATCATAGCAGCGGTGAACGAAGGTGTCCGTAAGGCCCAGGAAATGTCGGCGGCTGAGATGTCGAAAATTACCGGTGGGCTTAATCTTAACATTCCCGGATTGACGTAAAGGTTGTATCGATATGACAGGATATGCAGCTCCAATACGGCGTCTCATTCAAGAGCTGAGCAGGTTTCCGGGAGTTGGAGAAAAAACGGCGACGCGACTGGCACTTCATATTTTAACCGCTGCCGAAGAGGATGCCAGGAGGCTTGCCGAAAGTATCATTGAGGTTAAGCAAAAGATTCGTCTGTGTCCGATTTGTTTTAATTTGACCGATAAGGAACGATGCGATATTTGCAGAGATGCGACGAGAGATAAAGAAGCCATCTGTGTGGTATCAGACCCTGATTCCCTTGTTGCCGTTGAAGAGAGTGGAAGTTTCCAGGGGACCTACCATGTCCTTCATGGGTTGCTGTCTCCCATTGACGGTATAGGACCGGAGAGCCTGAGACTACAGGAACTATTGGATAGAATATCGCACGACAGCGTTCGAGAGGTCATTCTGGCGACCAATCCCAGTGTTCAGGGAGAATCAACTGCACTACTCATCGCAAAACTTCTTCACGACAAAGATATAACAATAACAAGGATCGCTCTGGGAGTACCGGTTGGCGGTGATCTTAAGTATACCGATAAAATGACGATGGCAAAGGCGATCGAATTTCGACGAGGCATGTAGGAGTGCGTTCCCATGAGTTCATTGAGAGAGGTTTCCTGCGATACAATAACAGAAACGGTCCGAAGACTTTTTCTTGAAGCGAATACGGATCTCGGAGCAGATGTCCTCTCTGCCATTGAGAAGTTTCTTGCCCGGGAAGAATCAGATCTGGGTCGATATGCTCTTGATAAAATAGTGGAAAATGCAACGATCGCCAGGGAACAATCTGCACCCCTCTGCCAGGATACCGGGTTGGCTGTGCTTTTTGTGGAACTGGGGCAGGATGTTCATATTGTGGGAGGTAATTTTAATGAAGCGGTTCAAGAGGGAGTACGACGGGCATATGAAGAGGGATTTTTCCGGAAATCAATCTGTGATCCTCTCACGAGGCACAATACCGGTGACAACACACCTGCTGTCATTCATGCCGAGATTGTGGCAGGTCACAACATAAAAATCATGGCTATGCCGAAAGGTGGCGGGAGTGAGAATATGAGTAGTTGTATGATGCTCCTCCCCGCGGCGGGATTAGAAGGACTCAAGAGACACGTCGTCGAAACAGTTGTCCAGGCGGGATCCAAACCCTGTCCACCGGTGATTGTTGGTGTTGGTGTGGGAGGTTCGATGGAAGAATCTGCTATCCTTGCAAAAAAAGCGCTCCTGCGACCTGTGGGACAGCATAATACAAAAGATGACCGATTGCCGACAGTGGAATCCGAAATACTTGAGGAGATTAACCGGTGTGGTATCGGTCCCCAGGGATATGGTGGAAGGACAACTGCCCTTGCAGTTCATATAGAAATGATGCCCTGCCATATTGCAAGCTTGCCCGTTACCGTTAATATCCAGTGCCATGTAGCAAGACACAAGGAAGCGGTGATATAGAAACTATTAGCATTCATCTGTCATCTTTCTTGTATGATCCAACAAGAAGAGAGAAACGCACTATCCGGTCTTACGGTACTTTAATCGTTCAGACGTGAGAAAAAAGAACCATGACTGACAGCTTAAAACGATAAGGTTGCTCATGAAAGAAGCCATAGAAATTCATACTCCCCTCACAGATAAAGTATGCGAGGAACTCAATGCCGGAGATCTGGTACTCTTAAGTGGTGACGTTTTGACAGGAAGGGATGTCGCTCACAAAAGGTTGTTTGACGTTATTATGCATGGCGAAAAACTTCCCATTGATCTTACGGGAAAAATCATGTTCTATGCTGCACCCACGCCTTCAAAACCGGGTCACCCGATCGGCTCTATCGGTCCGACGACAAGCAGCCGAATGGATCAATATGCGCCGAAGCTGATTGAATTAGGATTGAAAGGAATGATCGGGAAAGGTCAGCGATCATCTGAAGTAAAGGAAGCCATACAGCGATATACTGCGATATACTTCGGAGCCATGGGGGGCGTTGCTGCATTATTATCGAGATACATAACAAAAGCTGAAGTGATGGCTTACGGTGATCTTGGCCCCGAATCTATGATGCGTTTGGAAGTCGTAAATTTCCCGCTCGTAGTCGTCAATGATTCGAGGGGACGAGATCTCTATGAAGATGCCCTGGAGAAATATCGCCGTGAGTAAAGGCCTCAATAAATTTTTTCCCAAATAAATATTGACAGTTAATTTCAAATATATTAATTCCGTTAGTTATTATTTGGTTATGGCTCAAATAATTCAGAGTAAGGGAGAATTTGCCTGATGATTGAGATACGGTGGCATGGAAGAGGTGGTCAAGGTGCGGTTACGTCCATTGAGATGCTTGCATTGGCTGCCATTGAGGAGGGGAAATACGCTCAGGGTTTTCCCAGTTTTGGTCCTGAAAGAAGAGGAGCGCCGGTGGCAGCATTTAACCGGATTGATGACAAACGTATAAGGGTGAGATCCGCAATCTATAATCCTGATGTTGTTGTTGTCCTTGATCCGAGTCTTGTCGGACTGGTTAATGTCCTCGAAGGATTGAAACCGGATGGCACCCTTATTGTCAATACAGTAAAATCCCCCGATGAGATCAAAAAAGAGTTGAATTTTAAGGGAACGGTTGTAACAGTTGATGCCTCTCATATAGCACGGAAGGAACTGGGAGTTCCCATAACAAATACGACTATGCTTGGAGCAGTGGCCAAGGCGATCAAGGTAATAAAACTCAAATCGCTGGAAGGTCCTCTCAAGGAGAGATTTGGAAGGTTGGCGCCGAGAAACATCAATGCTCTCAAGAGGGCTTACAAAGAATTGAAAATATCTGAAGCAGCTTAATTTATTGTTGAGGTTTACCTATGAAAAAGAAAAAATGGCCTGAAACCTGGCGAACGATCAATCCCGGCTGTATGGTATTCGATGCAGGAAATGCGCGAACCTATCATACGGGAAGCTGGAAAGCGGAACGTCCTGAATGGGATGACTCCAAATGTATTAAATGTGGTATCTGCTACATATTCTGTCCCGAAGGTTGTATTACGCAAGATGAGAATGGATTCTTCAGGGCGGATCTTAATTACTGCAAGGGCTGTGGGATCTGTGCCCATGAGTGCTGGCCAGGTGCCATAACTATGGTTGAGGAGGGATAAGAATGGCAAAACGAGTTGGTATGGAGGTTGGGATCGCTGCTGCCGAGGCAGTAGGGATGTGCAACATTGATATGGCAGCCGTCTACCCGATTACTCCCCAATCACATATTGCGGAACATCTGTCGGAGATCGTTGCCGACGGAAGAATCGATGCGGAATTTGTTACTGTTGAGTCGGAACATACATCCATCAGCTGTGTGTCCGGTGCTTCGGCGACCGGTGCACGGGTTTACACCGCCACGAGTTCTCAGGGACTCCTGTACATGCATGAAATATTACCCATTGTTTCCGCTATGAGGCTTCCCGTTGTTATGGGAAATGCCAATCGGGCGATATCGGGACCCATCAATATATGGAATGATCACTCAGATATCATGCCGCAACGAGATGCCGGCTGGATTGTCTTGTTCGCAGACAACGGTCAGGAAGTGGTAGATCTGACCATTCAGTCATTTAAGATTGCAGAACACAAGGAAGTCATGCTTCCGATATGTCTGAATATGGATGGTTTCCAGCTGACACACACGGTTGAGCTTATTGAGTTTCCCGATCAAAAGAAAGTGGATAAATTTCTTCCTCCGCGAAAACCCTTGGCAACATTACATCCTGACAATCCGGTATCCATGGGAACACTCGGCATGCCCGAAATCTACGCGGAAGCACGGAAGTCCCAGGACGTGGCGTTGATAAATTCGAAGCAGTACATACTGCAGATATGGGACGAATGGGAAAAGATGTTCGGCCGCCGTTATAAACCGGTCGAAACGTACCGTGCCGATGATGCCGAGATATTGATGCTAACGATGGGATCCATGGGAGAAACGGCGGAACTTGCAGTTGATCAATTGCGAGAGAAGGGGATGTCCGTTGGTCTGGTGAAATTACGGTTGTGGAGACCCTTCCCCTTTGAGGAGTTGAAGGCAGCGGTGAAAAATGCAAAATTGCTGATCGTGACGGATCGGGCAGTTTCTTTTGGCGGTTCCGGCGGACCTGTTTATATAGAGGTCAAGGCTGGGCTCTACCATGAAAAAGAGCGTCCTCTGATTTATAATTATATTATAGGTCTCGGGGGACGGGACGTCCCGGTTCCGTGTTTTGTTGAGATGTTCGAAGCGGCGGCACAGTCTGCGGAAAAGGGCATTGTCAAAGATTACGAATATTATGGAGTGAGGGGATAATGAATATTATAGAAAATTTTGAATTATATGCCCCAAGATTGATTGATAAAGAAGAGTATTTCTGTTCCGGACACCGGGCATGTCAGGGGTGTGGTGAGGCTCTGGCAATTCGATTGATGTGTAAAGCCCTCGGTCCTGACACCGTCGTGGCAAATGGAACGGGGTGCATGGAGGTTATATCCAGCTTTTATCCCACCACTGCGTGGAATCTTCCCTGGATTCATCTGGCATTCGAAAATGCGGCAGCAGTCGGATCCGGTGTTGAAGCAGGGCTCAAGGCCCTGAGGAGAAAAGGCAAAATTCCGGATCGGGATGTTAAGGCAGTGGCTATTGCCGGAGACGGAGGAACCATGGATATCGGTATGCAGTCTCTTTCAGGAGCCATGGAGAGAGGACACGATCTTCTCTATGTCTGTTTTGACAATGAAGCCTATATGAATACGGGTATTCAGCGTTCGAGTGGAACACCCTTTGGAGCTGCGACGACGACGTCGCCGGCCGGTCGGGCAAGTTTCGGACAGAAGACCTGGAAAAAGAATGTACCGGAGATTATGGTTGCTCACAATGTACCGTATGTCGCGACGGCATCTCCCAGTTATCCTCTCGATTTTATGAATAAAGTGAAAAAGGCACGAAAGGTAAAAGGTCCCTCATATATTCATTGTCTGTCGGTCTGTCCCACAGGCTGGAGAAGTGCATCCAACTTGACTATAAAAATGGGACGTTTGGCTGTCGAGACCGGTGTGTTCCCCCTCTACGAGGTAGAAGATGGAAAATACAGAATTACCGTTGAGGTAGACGAGTTGAGACCTGTTGAAGATTACCTCAAGCATCAAGGTCGATTCCGACATCTTACACCCGATGTGATAGAGATGATTCAGGAGAGGGTCTACCAGGAATATAATAAATTACTGGATAAGGTGAATGGTTTACATGCCTGGTCGGATTTGAAGTTTGAGGGAGAGTTATTTGAGTAACTCGTTCCCCGCATATAAAACACAGGATAAGGTGACGTAAGAATGGATAGAGTCGCATTTAGCAGTTGGAATGGTAAGGTCGTAGATAATAGAAAGGGTAAGGCATCAAAAAAGGCCGATGTGAGCTTTCCGAAACCATCAGGGAAATATAAAGCCTTAATGGGCTGGAACGGTCTGGTAGTGATGGATCCCAAAGCGGATGTCCTGTCCCTGACTTTGAATTATCTGAAAGAGACAAGAAAAATTTCATGTGGCGAATGCTCCGTCTGCATGATCGGTATTGATAAACTCTTGGATATGTTTGAATTGATGACCGAAGGAATTGCGGACAAAGCGATTCTTCCCGAAATAGAAAAAATTGTCAGGGAAGTTTCTGACAATGCAAAGTGTGCTTTCGGTCAGTCCGCACTCTTTCCCGTCCTCGATGCCGTGAAACATTTCAGGAATGATTTTCTGGATCTGTTGAAGGGTGAAAAAAAGTTGGGGACAAACCAGTATGAAACAGCGGTGACGGCGCCCTGCATGGAAGCATGTCCGGCCAGTCTCGATATTCCCGGGTACATCGAGCTCATCAGGAATAACAAGTTTGAAGATTCACTCAACGTGATTCGGAAAAACTGCATCCTTCCCGGTGTCGTTGGGCGTGTGTG
>JAFGQS010000082.1 GCA_016935565.1 Deltaproteobacteria bacterium | reverse complement strand
TTAGTCAATAGTCAACGACTGACCCCACTCAACTGCCTCTTTGTTATTTAACGGAGGTGGTCGTTTGGATAAAACAGTTACCCCCACCGCCTCCCTGCCCGCCTGAATCGTTGGATTGAATGACAAGTACCGCTGTTTTGGGCCTTCCCAGAGAGATCTGTCCGTCGGGGTCGGGGTTACTGATGGTCAAATTTACTGTTTCATCCCCTTCCACTTCGGAATCATCGATAATGGTAACGGTGAAGGTTTTTGAACTGCTTTCACCGTCACTCCAGGTCAGGGTCCCACCGATGGATTCATAATCGTTGCCTGCCGTCGCCGTACCATTGCTGGTTTCATATTCCACGCTCGCTGCGCCATCGGTTCCGCCGGTGCGGGTGACGGTTATTGTGGCGGTCCCACCGTTTTCATCCACGGTATATGATGCTGCACTGAACTGTAGTGATCTGGATTCCAATGAACCGCTGATTACCAGTGCGTACGGTTGCGGGCCCTGCGGTACGTTGTATCCGCTTACCGTGACCGTATAAATTCCGGTATCGGGATTGTCCAGTTTCATGCCGACAACATTGTTTACCCTGTCAAATGAGGTTCCATACACCGCCCCCCTGACGTTGGCATATATCGATGCCGTATAGCTCGACAGAATCCATGCCGATCCATTATAAATGTAACTTCTCCCGGTAGGGTTGGAATCATCCGTGTAATATACGCCGACATCAGCGCTGGTTTTTTCTATGGCTACATAAAAATCACCGGTGTTGATGACAACACCGGTGATTCCGATGGTGATGTATCCTGTCGGTATATACCCCAGGGTTTTTCTGAACAGTTCCGTTCCCGGGAGACTTCCTGCCCCGTCATCGTCATACACCACCACATCAACATCAGTTTCAACCGGATCATCCGGGTCGCCGGGATTGTTGGCAAAATAAAATGTGGTCGATTCTATGTTGGCGGGATATGATGGTGGTGTGAACCGAATCGTTATTCTGTCTGCGGGCGATACAGCTTCCGAAGCGCTGCTGTCATAGGAAAGCATGCTGAGGCTTGATTTCTGGGATGCATTGTCCGGGTAGTGGATACCTAACGAAGGATCCGTCACCTGTAAGTCAAGGTCATTCACCAGCCCTCCCTGTGCCTGAGGTGTTCCCGGATAGTCGGTCCAGACGAGATTGATCTTCATCGGGTTACCCGAAGCCGATACATTGATCAGGTACTCGTGACTCTCGCCGGTACTCAGTGAATCCTGCTCGTCATAATACACAATGTTAAAGGGGGATGCAGGATAGACAGCATTTGCTAGGTTCAGCCGACCCCATCCCTCCACGTTATTCGGTACCGGTGCGTTGGGGATTTCCTGGGTGACACCGGTCCCGTATTGTCCGGGTGATATATCTTCGGCACCATTGAGTAAAGCTGCCTTGATCAAAGCAGCAGATGGGTTTGAAAATATTTCTTCTTCAATCAGATACTCTCTCATCAGGGTCGCGGCTCCTGCCGTCAGGGGGGCCGACATGCTGGTTCCGCCTTCATACAGATACGAACTGTCGTATACGCCCCAGCCATCGTCAGTGGCAAGGGATGATCTGACGGATATAATATTTGTACCGGGTGCCACGACATCCGGTTTATACCTTCCATCTAAAACAGGCCCCCGTGAGCTGAAGGGGGCCATGCCGTTCGGTTCATCTGATACATGATCGGAAAAGATCGGATCCTCCGAAAAGTCTATAGGCCATAAATCACCCCAATCATAGTCATATCCTTCTCCGCTCGGTCGATTACTTTCGGACGCCCCCACGGTGAGGCAGTTTTTTGCCGTTCCCGGTGGGCTCATGCTGTACAAATCGATAACACCATCGCGATCCATATCCGTTCCTTCGTTACCGGCGGCGAACAAGATCAAAAAATCGCGATGATCCCACATATATTCGTCGACTTCTTGTGACTCTGAACTGTAAATTCCGTTCACGTTTGCCGAACCCCAGCTGTTGGTATGAAGATCAGCCCCGGCATTATCAGCTTGGCGAAAAAGTACATTGAGGTCCGATGGAATGTACAATGCCCCGGTTGAATTATTACCTGCTGCCTGAAAAACAAGAGATGCTTTGGGTGCGATGCCGGCAAAACAGGTAGCAGGAAAGTCATTTGCTGAGGGATTGCTTCCCGATTCTATCCCGTTTCCCAGGACCGATCCCGCCACATGGGTACCGTGACTATCGGTACCTTCCGCTCCGTCACCCACGAGGTCAAATATTCGAATAACCCTGCTATTTTGCGATCCATCTTCAAAATCGTTATGGAGATAAAGAGGTTCGGTTGATCCCCGATCGAGACCTGTATCGCAGATCCCCACGGTCTGCCCTTCACCGTAAAGTCCATGAGTATTGCGGGGTGCTCTGACGTACATTATGTCTGTCGATTTGTTGTTAAAGAGTTTCCATTTAGGTGCAGGTTCGATCCACTTTACTCCCGGGATTGATGACACATCGCTTATCCTGTCAGCCGGCACATTTGCTTTTACGGTGGTTTTCCATTTCGTGGTCACCACGTCCAGAATAACGCAGCCGAAAGAAGACAATTCCGATGTGATCCCGATCGGATTCTCGTCGGGGAAGATCGTAATGTGGAACATCATAAAGCCGGTTTCAGCCTCTCCTTTTTTTGTTTTTGATGCAAGTACCTTGTCATAGGTACGCTGACTCAATTTGTATTCAGGCTGATATACTCCCAGCCACCGAACGTGGGGGAGCGTTCGTACAACGTCCTCATTTTCAGAGTTCATTCGGATGATAAATGCAAAATCAGGGATATAATCAAAGATATCGGCACCCGTATCCAGCAATTTCTTCTTCCAGAAATTCTTCACCGGACCGTCAAACTGGACAATATAATAGCCGATTGTTCCTGTCGGGTATGCTTGAATACTTTTGACGATGGCTGTTCCGGAAGGATGCTTTCTCGCCGGCGTCGAAGTTTCTTTGATGGGATCAAAATGCCGGTGTCCGAATCGTATCAATATGGATTTGCTCTCTGATGCCTCCCGGCTTGTTTCCTTCACCTTTTCATTTCCGAAAACTCCCATTGTAATGGGTTTACATTTCTTCATTGCTTCTGAGAAGGAAAGATGTGGGAGACTGACAATGAAGAACACAAGAATGAAGAAAACCATTATTGTGTAAGCTATAATTCTTTTGTCTTTCATTTCTTGATACCTTTGATACGTGTGAAATTGTTTCTAACTATAAAAAAAGTTCTTCGAGGAAGCAAACGATTATTGCGATACCGTATTGAATGATAAGGAAACGGTTGAACGAACCCTGTTCCCAAAGGTGTTTCGTGGTGAATAGAATCATCCGGGACTTTTTATTTACATGAAATGATCAGAACATGCTGCCTCGCGTTGTGCGGGCATGTTGCTGATTAAGCCCGCGTAAACAACGATTGAAATATTTGGACAAAAAATATAGTACCATTACTCTTGAGGACTCATTATGATGACATGTTTGTCGTATACATTAATTATCATGGGGGTGTGAAATGGCTGATAAAGAAAAAATGATACTGGATGCAATGAAGAACGAAGGAAAACCGATGCGACCGGGTGATATCGCCGCAAAAACGAAGCTGGACAAGAAAGAAGTGTCAAAAGCTATTGCTAAACTGAAAAAGGAAGGAAAGATAGATTCTCCCAAACGATGTTTTTACTCCCCCGTTGCGTAAGGAAAATATCCGGGAAAACAAGAAAAACAACAAAGTCGATTCATCTATGGATATAACTGAAATAATTACAAGATCTGCACTGGTCAGATCAAAAATTCCCGATGTGGAATATGTTATTAATCCGTATCTCGGATGTGGACATGGTTGCCTGTATTGCTATGCAGCGTTCATGCGCAGATATTCCCATCATCATGCACAGTTTCGATGGGGAACATTCGTCGAGGTTAAAGTAAATATCGTTGAAATTTTACGGGCAGAATTGTCCCGAAAAAGAAAAGCAGGTACCGTCCTTCTTTCCAGTGTCTGTGATCCTTATCAGCCTGTGGAGATGCGATACAGGCTTACCCGGCAGTGTATCGAGTTGCTTGGAGAGTTTGGCTGGGGAATCGATATCCTGACACGATCGCCACTCGTTACCCGTGATATCGACCTGTTTTCTTCCATGTCTCGCATTTCCGTGGGCATTTCCATTCCAACGGATAGTGACAGGATTCGAAAGATCCTTGAACCGACGTCACCACCGATAAAAAGCCGTCTGGCAGCCCTGAAGCAATTGCATGAAGCAGGTGTCGACACATGGGCATTCATCGGTCCTCTCCTTCCCATGAATCCCAGAAACCTGTATAAAGCACTAAATCCATATGTCAATCACGTGTACATCGACTCACTGAATTACCGAGACAAGGTGCGAAATGTATTTATCAGAAACAGATGGGATTATGAGTTTACCGATGATTATGCACTTAAAACAGGCGACGAGCTGATCCGGATGTTTAATGATCGGGCGCAAAGAGTCTGATTTTCCCTGCCTTCCCATCCGTTTTATTACAGGCTGTCCATTGATCAATAATAACAACGGGACGTTCCGGGTCTCTTTACCGGATGAAACTCGATATCATATAAGGAAATCGAATCACGTTTATCCAAAACATTTGACAAAATTCGCTTGGTTATAATAAAAACACGCATCTCTGTTGTTTCGAACAATGAAATCGATTTACGAACATTTTGATTGAAAACAAAGAGTAACAATCAGGAAGGAGTTATTATGAGCAGGGCTTTGGAAGGAATCCGGGTAGTTGACCTGAGCCATGTTTTGGCTGCACCGACATGCACGATGTTTCTGGCGGATCTTGGTGCCGAGGTTATTCATATCGAACCGCCTCACGGAGATGATTCAAGGGAATTTGGTCCTTTTGTCGGCGAACACGATAAAAACCGAAGCGGTTATTTTATAAGTCTTAATCGCAATAAGAAAAGTATGGTGCTCAATTTAAAACATGAAAAAGGGAAGAAAATACTGCGTGAACTTATAGAAGTATCTGATATTCTAGTCGAAAACTTCAGGCCAACCACAATGAAAAAATTGGGGTTTGGGTGGGAAGAAATTCAAAAGATAAACCCCGGGATGATTTATGCGTCCATATGCGGATTCGGCCATAACACACTTCCCGGATATGATACGCGTCCCGCTTATGACATGGTGGCCCAGGGCTACAGCGGTATTATGAGTATCACGGGACCGGAAGGGGGACCCCCATGCAGAGTCGGCTCATCCGTCGGAGATATATTCGCCGGTCATCAAGCCGTCATCGGGATTCTCGCTGCATTATTCCGCAGGGAGAAAACAGGGAGAGGACAACACCATGACGGTGCCATGGTAGACGGTCTGTTCTGTGTGCTTGAAAATGCTGTTGCCCGATATACGATAGAGAACACTATTCCGGGTCCGCTGGGCAGTGCCCATCCTTCTATTACTCCGTTTCAGGGTTTTGAAACGAAGGACTCCTGGATCATAACACCGATCGGAAACGACAATCTGTGGGCCACGTTCTGCAGAACGATCGGGAGAGAGAATTTGACAGACGATGTCCGATTTGCAACCAATCCACTGAGGACACAGAATAAAAATGAACTTATCCCGATTCTAGCTGATGAACTCAGAAAAAAAACATCGAAGGAGTGGTCTGATATTTTTGAAAAAGCACAATTGCCGTACTCACCCATCAATACCATGAGAGATATTTGTGAAGATCCCCACATCTCATATCGAAAGATGCTTGTGGACATAGAGCAGCCGGGAATAGGAACAATGAAAATCGCCGGCTCCCCTATTCATCTTTCTGAAACGCCGGGAGAAGTATATGCACATGCGCCGCTCCTGGGAGAGCATTCGGAAGAGGTGTTACGTGACATACTCAGGTACTCACAGGAAGAAATAGAAGGATTAAAAGAAGAAGGGGTTATTAACAAAATCGTATAAGAGAAAAAACGATACACAATAAATCTGATATCATGCTTTGTTTCCGCTTCTGTTCATACCCGACAGACCGGAGTATTATACTTTGATATTTTCCATGGTGCATGAAGTTTTTCTGCTAGAAATTCCAACAAATTGTCTTCAACTATCCAATTTGATTTATATTCGTTCTTGCCTGTAAAATAAATAAATGATATTTGCCAATCGAAGACTGGTTAGTATCTATAAACCACGGCGAGGTCTCATAAATAAAGAAGGAGGTAGAATCATGGATTTTTTGACAGCCCTGGCCTATTGGGGAATGGCTGCTTTGGTTGTTATCAATGCAATAATCGTTTTACGAATGAAGGTTGATATTGGTGACAGAGCCGAAGACACGTCGGACCCGACCTAATGCTAAACCCGAATTTAAAATCGTAAAGAACACAGATTTTTGACTGCAGTTCACATTGGAAGATCTAATCTCTTGAAAACCCTTGTGAGAGGTAATTATTATGGAATATTTAGCTGACAACTGGCCAATATTGTTTTTAATCGTTGTTTACATAACACTGTGTCTTTATATCGGATGGTGGTTTAAAAAGAAAGCTTCTGAGGGTGTTTCGGAATATTATATTGCCAAGAGAGAGATACCCGGTTGGGTAATCTCATTGGCCTTCTTTTCAACGTTTATCAGTACAAACACGTATATCGGGCAGGCTGGACAGGCATTTCAAGCAGGTCTGTGCTGGGCATGGGTCGGTCTCTTCTGGACCATATTTTGTATGTTTTCCTGGCTCTTATTAGGGCCGAGAATGAGGAAGCAAACGGCGAGTTTAAATTCCGTTACAATTCCCGATTACTTTGACTATCGATATAAAAGCACACTATCCAAAGTCATGAGAGCGTTTGCTGCTTTTGTCATCATTTTTGCGACATTGTGGTACATGGTCGGAATTGCCAAAGGATGTGCGCACCTGTTGGATAGAGTTCTCAATGTTCCTTATGCATGGGGAGCCTTCCTGGTAATATTCATTACCTGTGCTTACACCGTGTGGGGGGGGATGTACAGCGTGCTCTGGACCGATGCTGTTCAGGGTTTGATGATGTTCTTTGTCGCCATTATCATGGTCATACTTCCTGCAATGTATGTGGGCGGCTGGGGCGAATTAATGTCAAATATTTCTTATGTTACTCACGTAACAAAGGCAGGTAAACCTATGGGAGATGGCCTCGTCACATTCTGTTCCCTTGTATCGTTCATGTATATTCTGGGAATCGGCCTGGCCGTCGGTATGAAACAAATTGCCGAGCCGCGATGCTTAATCAGATTTTATTCCGTCGATAACGCAAAAAGCATGAAGTTTGCCATGATTGCAACACCCGTCTTCCTGGGAGTTTCCCTGATCTGTGTTATGGGACTGGGTGCTCTCGTCCACGGAATGGCAACGGAAAAGGAAGCAGCCTTCCTGGTCAAGCATACTGACCAGGTCATCGGATTCATGCTGGCAAAGTTCGGTAATCCCTGGATAAGCGGAATCTGTCTTGCGGGGTTGTTTGCCGCCGGTATGTCTTCCCTTGCTTCTGTCATGCTGATCGTCGGGACTGCCTTTATCGGCGATATGTGGAACCTTTTCAGGCCGATGGATCAGGAACAGATCGTAACGAGGACAAAAATGACGATTGTTATTTACTGTGCTATTGTTTTTCTTGTTACCGTTTTCCCGCCGATGGGAATCGTGGAACTTACCGCGTTTGCCGGTGCCGTTTTTGCCTCCAGTTTCTTCCCGGCAATCTTTGGAGGACTATACCTGCGATGGGGTACGGGCCACGGGGCGTTCTGGTCGATGTTGATTGGTATGGCTTCCTGCATCATCTGGAGATGGGGATTCCGCCTGAATTACGCAGAGCTGAAGAATATTCATGAAATTATTCCTTCCTTTGTCATTGCCCTGCTTGTTTATGTGATCATCAGCAGAATGACGCAGAGTAAAGCCCCCGATAAAGAACATCTGGATTTTGTTTTCGGAGTCAGCCGGGTATAGGCGAAAATGACAACAGCCCCGCTTGACTGCGGGGCTGTTGTATAAAATCCTCCGATTTCTGCTTTTCCCTATGCCACCTTCATGGCAGCCTTGCTGTTACCTGAAAAGAAATAATTGAATACTTCATCAATTTGAGATTCGATTTCTTTTGCCGCCAGCGGCAGTATGGCTTCGGGCAGGTCAAGAGCTTCCCAGGCACCGGGGTCTAATGTCGGAATATAATACTCGCCGCTTGATCCCAACGCCAGAGCATTGATAAGAACATCCGAAATATGGACGATTGAAGCCTCCAATTCATTATCTGCACTGAGCGGTGTGTGATGGTATCTTACCGTATTTTCCAGTGACATGGGGAGATTCCATTTATTCAAGAGTAACCCGCCTATCTCCGCATGGTCATATTGCATTGTATCCTTTTCGACAACACGGAGGGGATTACAGGTTTTTCTCGATTTCATGAGGATATAGATTGAGATCGTCGATGCGTGACTGTGTAATGCAAGGCGGGCAATATCATGAAAGAGTCCCGCCATGAATAGACGTTCCGCACTCAATAACCCCTTATAATTTGCGAGGACACGGGATGCGATACCACAGGCAATGCAGTGTTTCCAGAAAGATCGCATATTTAAAACGCCGGACGAAATGCCTTTGAATGAATCGATAATTTTGATGCCATGGGTAAGAGCACTGAGCTGCTTTGTTCCCATAACGGCAACTGCCCGGTACAGTGTGTCGATCTCGGATTGAAAATTATAGAAAGCACTGTTCACTATTTTTAGAATAGTTGACGACAGACCGGCATCCATACTGATGACTTCGGCCATATCATGAGCTGAGCTGTTGGGATTTCGAATAACCTCATGAATTTTCATCAGAATGTCCGGTAACGTGGGAAGTTTAATATCCTTCATAATTGTATCAAGAAATGACGGGCCCACTTCCATATGTTCAGGAATATCATATGAATCGAGATCTATATTCAAGTATTCATCACCCGTCGAAACACGCTTACCGTTACTTTCAGCTATTTCATCTGCTTTTTTTACCGTAGAGATATTAAAGATTTCCTGGACAGCGGGATGACCTAAATCATTATAAGTATAACGATCCCGAATCAATACCTGAGATTCCCGCAACAATTCCGGATCAATCTCTCCTATGGTTTTCATGTCCCGTTCCCTTTCTTATCAAATAGGTGGTGTGACCTCGGCGATCATTCATAGCGATTCTGTTTTTTGCCGCAGTTTAATCCACACAACAAACGGACCAATACATTATAGTTCCACTGTGTATTATTTTTTCGGCATATTGTTCGTTTGACTTAAATAGCGAATCACATTTCTTTGTAGGCGGGGTGATTCTTTTTAAATTCAGTAAATTCTTTTTCTGTAGGGAAGTTCCATTCATAGTCGGGGTCGATATAACAGTGTTCATTGAGTTTTAATCTGACATTAATTTTATCGTGCCCACCAGTGCTCTGGAAGCGCGACCGATGACTGCCTGCAGACAATCGTTGGGACGCAATAAGAAAATGAGTTCCTACCAGTCTGTGCAACAAGGCAAGCAAATTCGGAAGCCTTACCGCTGAACATTTTTAACCAGCCTCATGTCGGCACTTTTCCAACGGTCCGTGAAGGTTTATATGCCGCATGATCAGTAATCGTCGTTGATATATCTGTTTTGTGGACGGTTATGAGCTATTTTCAAGGATTATTGACGTGTGACCTGTTTTCATGTAAAGTACCTTTATAAAAAAACAGATTCTTACTATCATTTCTTTCACGTAACGAATATTTTCAATCTCTTCCCACTTTGGGTTCTTAATGACACTATCAATCTCTTTCCAACTCAATCAACTGTAAGCGGATATTTTCAAACCGCTGAAAGTCCTGTTTCTCATCTGGAAATGTATACACAGTTTTCCCATGCATGTTTTCCGGCGGTTCCGAATGAGCACATGCTGAATAAAAAAGGGGGCATGGCAATGAAGACGACGATAAAATTTCGATGCCCCCCATGTCGGAAGGGATATAACTACGACCACTCAGAGCGAAAGATGCGTGAAGATTCTTCTCATGATAATACAACGTATCAGACAAATTGTTATTGTGGTGGTGCGTAAAGAACAGATGATCTATTGTGGCAACATCGTCTGTGAGAAAACAGGGACGGTCAGCATGTACGATATGTTCCTTGCTGCCGTAAAAAATAAACATCCTTAACGTGGAGCGTTGAGGAGAAAGGGGGGGGGCGTGAAAAAATCATGGTTGGAAAATATGGAGAAAAATCACAGGAAATTAATGAACTGGGTTATAAAACATCCGCTTGCGGGGAAAAAAAAATGGCCTGAGTGGGAAAATCAAAAGCACCATTTTCTGTATTTCCATCCGTGCATTATTGACGGGGAATATTGTCAGCTTTATCAGAGGGAGCCCGAAGAACGATGCAGTTATTGTCCGCTGGGAAAGATAAAGGAGAATGGCGATGTCGAATGCTGCCATGGATATATGCTGGAATTTGAACGGTCACTCAGGGGGAACAATAGGGAAGGAGTCATTGAATATGCAAAGAAACTGAGAGAACTACCCTGGGAAAATCCGCATGACGTGAGAACCCGATGGCATACTCTCAGGTTAATCAACAACTACCGTGAGAAAGAATATCATCCAGTATATTGGCCCGAGTTGATTCCCGTGAGATTGGGCATATAATCTCATTTATGCTTAAGAGTGTATACCAGCCCTTGTTGATTTGATTTACTTTAATCAAAAAATTGCAATGAATCAACGAGCGAGGACCAGACTTGAACTGCATCCTGTCTCATGCAACGGCTGTTTCGAAGACAAAAAAATCCCCCTCTGTCATAAGGGGGATTTTTAAATCAGTTTATAACCTACGTTAAAAGTTGCAACTGCCCGTGCTGTTCAATATTGCCGGTGTTTCTGCCATACATCCATGTAGAACCGTCCGATGCTCAGGAAAATGGCAAGGAAGAACAGGCCCAGCATAAAGGTTGGACCCGTGTTGAACTTTCCGTCGATCCAGTATCCGACATAGAGGGATATGAATGACATCACGACGATCGCCAGACCCCAGGCAGTCAGCAAGAACAATTGCATATAGTTTGTGTTTTGATCTTTTCTTTGTGTTAGTAACATTGTATCAGTCCTCCTTTGCTTGTGATCGTTTCACCCCTCCCAGTGGGAGGGGTAAAGTCTTTAGTGTACTACCTTAGCTCATCAGGGTCTTGATCGCGTCGATGACAGGCGATGTGAAAAGAGCTATCAAAACCGTGTAAAGAGCAAAGGAGCTGATCGCTTCGCTCAGATAGATCTTTTCGTACTTGTGCTTCAGCGATGTGATGATGAGTCCTCCCATGATGACGCAGCCAAGCTGGAAGTAGGGAAAGTTACCTGCTTCAGAAGCTACATACTCAGCGAAGCTGAATGATGCGGTGATAAGGACGACGAATGCTGCAATAATTGCTGTTTGTAATGTCTTTTTCATTTTTATATCCTCCATTCATTTTTTCTCTGTTTTGCTTTATAGATATGAAATAACCGTGCCAGTTTAGCGATTTCGTGAAAAGATATTCTTAACCTGTTGATTACTGGTATTTTATATGAAACAGACGCTGTGAAACAAAGTCTTAAAAGATGATCAAAAGAGGGATGATGTTAAAAGAAGTTTTCAAAGGGATTGAATGAAGCATTCAATCACGATGGTATTTCTCATTGTTTGTCACGTTTTCCGGGAATGCATATTTCTGAAGTATATATTGAGCGTTCCGATTATTGTGATCGGTTATGGAGATACGGGGGAATTTTTAATTTCAGCAGCGCGGCTTTATCCGCGTGTGGCTTATAGGTGCACGGTTAGTTTTAATCAGAATAAAAGCCAATGCGCCTTCTCTTTGGTGGCAGGGCCGGTTTCATCAGTTGCCTGATAGCCTTCACCATCTCAATTATCTGTTCGTCATGATCTGCCACGTGGCGCTCGAGTCGCGCTAATCTTCCGGATAGCTCTTTATTGTCTGCTATTAATTGCCGCAACTTGATAAACGCTCTCACAATGAATACACCTACCTCGATTGCCCGTGGCACTTCATCAGAGTAAATGCAACCGGTGCTGGTTACATGACTCTATCAAGGAATTTCTGCCCGTCCTGCCTGCCCAGGTAATAAGCATCTTCGAGACCCTGGGGATTGGTATAATCCCATTTATAGACGGCAATCGGTTGAGACGGCTGTATATACGTGCGTCCGATAATATTCGGAATCCGCTCTGGCGGATATTGTCGCGTGAGGAGAATAAGAATGTTTCCCTCGTTTTTGTCCAGGATTCTGATCGGGACATTATCGATAAGACCGCCGTCAAGAACGGGCCGGTTGTTTCTGTACAGAACCGGGGTAAAGGGTGGTGTGCATGACGATTGCAACAGCAAATCGGCGAGTTCTTCCGGTGTCGTGCATGTGTCAACCGTTACGACCTCCGGTTTAAATCCGATCCGAGATGCAAAGGCGGGATGTACCGGTGAATACAGTTTCTTTTCAAGCGAGTAACAGAAGAATCCGATAAGCGTTGCCAACCGCGGCCCTGCCCAGCGGGGGGGTCTGGTGATCAAGACCCGAATTTCAGGTCCGTGATGCAAGGTTTCCAGGGCCGCCTGGTCGATCGCGGCCAGAATTCCCTCACGATACAGGGCGTATTGAGGAAATGCCGGTTTCCCGCGAAAAACATTGAGGGGATAGAAGTTGCGCTCGTTTAACGATGTTATTTCCTTGAAGTGTTCAACGGCACGACTGAATCGATCGGAAAAAAGATAGCAGGCCATGGTCGCACCTGCGCTGACACTTGCAATCGTTTTGGGTGCAAGGTTAAGTACCGGTGCAACTTCCATCCAGAAGCCGACCTGCCAGAGGCAGCGGCTCCCACCGCCGGCAAAGACAACCGATGAATATACAGGATTCTGTTTCATACCGGACCGATTACGCATCGTCTGTGACTTCGTACGTACTTCAGGATATTGAAATGAAGACGCTGTTATTTGAAAACCGGTTTCCGTTTTTCTTTCTGGGCACGGATGCCTTCGCGAGCCTGATCGCTCATGAAAACGGGAAATCCGATTTCAATTTCTCGTTTCATTGCCGCTTCGAAAGACAATTCCTTTATCTGTCGTGAGAGCTTGACCATGTTCCTGACGGAGAGGGGGCCGTTGCTCGCAATCTTTCCGGCCAGAGACATTGCCTCATCCATGAGCTTCTCACGAGGCACGACGCGGTTCAAGAACCCCCACTCATAAAGGGTTGAAGCGGAGAAATTATTGCCCGTAAGGAGTATTTCCAGTGCCCTCGTCGTTCCGACCTGCATGGGCAGGAAAACGTTGGAACCCCCGATGGGCATAATGCCGAGGGTTGTCTCTCGCATCTGGAAGACGGCATCTTCGGCTGCTACTCTGAGTTCACAGCCCATGGTCATTTCAAATCCCCCGGTGAGACAATAGCCGTTTATGGCAGCGATTACGGGTCTGTCCAGATCTTTGTATTTCAGCATGGCCTTTCCCACGGCATTATCGTCGGAAATCAGCCACTTTTCACCCTCCGTTTCCGGCTTCCGCGCCGCCGTCAGAACCGGTATTGCCGTATTGAGGTCCATGCCTGAACAGAATATCTGAGGCAGTGCCGAGTACAGTATGACTACTCTGACGGTGTCGTCCTCCTGACATTCTTCCCATATTTTATATAAGTCATAGAGAATGTCCGGCCCCAGTGCGTTTAATGTTTCGGGTATGTTCAGACCCACTTTTACAATGTGCCCGTCCTTTTCGAATTCTAATCCCATAGCAACCTCCACGTTTTAATATGCGAGAGATACCGTAACGTAAAATATCCGTAAGTTCAAACAGAAAAAGGGAATGATATGTTTGCGGGAGAATTTATTGAAGACCGAGGAATCCTTTTTTCGCCGTCTCGTCAGCGTTATGTCCGAACCCGCAGCTGAAATACATCCGTGCAAACTCTCGTCCCGGGATGGTTCCCTTGACTCGACCCCTGTATTTCAATGTCAAGCCGACGCCGGGTACGTACGTGATGATTGATGTTTCGCCACGGGACACATCCGAATCATACCAGAGGGCGAACTGTTCTAACTCTTCTTTGTGCTTCAGGCATAGCTCAGAGGAATTGGTCTTTTTGAATAATCTTTGAACACCTTTTCGGACCCATTGTGCAGGAATTTTATCCACCAGAAACTGATTATAGAGACATTTGACCTGTTCCGATTCGATAACATTCCCAGCATCGTTTGTCCGATGTTCCAGGTATAATCCTGCTGATATGACAGTGTGCCATAAGAACTTTCTTTTCCCGACGCCGTTGAGCTTCAATGTTTTTCCGCCGGCATGTATTGTTTCGGGAAATGAGACGTCCGTTGTAGATACATTTTCCGCATAAGAGTATCCGATAACCGCTGTAAGAAGAAGAGCGGCAATGATAACAGTTAAAATAATGTTTCGCTTATCCGGTTTGTTCGCTGAGATATGAATGTTCGCCATAGAATGAGTCCGCGACCTTACTCCAAGCAAGTATTGACTTCACATATCTCATCATCGGCAGTTTGTTATTTTTTTTTAGCGGCATTGAATGGTCGTAACGGTTTAAATAAGGTTTTCCGGCAGATGTCAAGGATAAAATAAATGTTATATTTCTTGCAGATGAGTGAAAAAATTTCTTGAAAAAAGCCTTGACTTGAAGAAAACGGTGTATTATGCAGTTTGTACAATATTTATTTTAATAAACCCTGTAATAATATTTTGAATTTTAACGGGGTTAAGTAAGTAGAAGTTGGATGTGGACGTTGTGAATTAAAAAAAAGAACCACCGACCCCGACGGGGGGATGGTGGTTTTTTACTTTCTGTCATCGTTGCTATCCGACTTTGAAAATTTGATCGAAAGGAGTTGGCAATCAATGTCGGAAGGTAAGGTAAAATGGTTTAACGAGCGCAAAGGGTACGGCTTTATTGAGAAGGATGAGGGCGGTGATGTTTTCGTCCATTACAGTGCTATCACGGGGGACGGTTTCAGAACGTTATATGAGGGCCAGCGTGTGAGCTTTGAGATAGAGGACGGTCAGAAGGGTCCGGCTGCGACAAACGTTAAACCGTTATAATACGTCGAGATTTCGATAAAGAAAGGCACTTCTGCCATAGTATGTGCCGGGTGCCTTCTTTATAATCTGAAGTGGAATTCAATTTTTATCGTTACGACGGGGTGGGCTCTATCGAAAGTTCTCCATAGCAACCAACAGCTATATTCTGATCCTTTTACAAGACGGGTCAACGAGTATTAATAGGGCATTTTCTCCGGCGGTCGTCTTTCGGGGACGTAGACGTGGGGAACCTTATCTTCGTTCCAGTCTTTTGAGACGTACAGATTGCAGTAGCAACTTCCAAATTCTTCCACATCAGGGGCTCTGTAAATGCAGGGACAGACGATGTCCTTATCCTTTTCTCGGTCACCGGATGCCAGTCTGCAGGGACAGGACATGTAACCGTATCGTTGTCTATTCAAAAGAAGGGCCGCAAGCAGTTCAAAAACCCTTTTATTGTCTTTGTTAAAATAGTATCCTTTTGCCTCTTGAACCTTCTGTAACATGTCATGTAGTTGTGTTACGTCTTTCATAATCCAAGAGCCTCCTTAATTTCTTTTTCTTTATATCCCGCAATGACCGTATCCCCGATAATGATCGTTGGGAACGAACAGCGAGGATTTATTTTTCTTACATCTTCCATAATTGCAGCCCGTTCCGCTGTATCGAGCAAATCAACATCGGTAAATTCATATTTCACGTTGCAGTCGTCGAGAAGCTTTTTCGTGGACTTGCAGTGGCTGCAGGTACTGAGCGTATATATCTTGACAGGTTTTTCCATTGGTAACCTCCATCATTGTTATGTAACATGTCACAATAAAACGGGTTAATTGCTCTCCTGTGATTAAAAAAATCTCTATGGTTTGACGACGGCTCCCTTCTCAGAGCTACGGAAATGAACGAACTAGAGATTCATAGCTTATTGCCGCGGTATTTACAGTAATCCGCATCATTATCGTGGTCCCCGGCGCCACATGACGAACATATATTATGAGTATCTTTCATTTTCGCCGCACGAGAAATCTCCACTGTAATAATTCCTGTCGGAACGGCAATGATGCTGTAACCGATAATCATAATCAACGCGGCCAATGCCTGGCCGATGCCTGTCTGGGGTGATATATCGCCATACCCCACGGTTGTTAATGTTACGATTGCCCAGTAAATGCTCTGCGGGATGCTGGTGAAACCGTTAATCCGCTGTGGCTGTGTCTTTTTTCTCCTGTACCCCTGTTCGAGGACTCGTCCATTCGTTCTATCCCTTACTTGGAAGCCGGTACGTCAGTGAACGTTTTCAGAAAGCCTCCCGCTAAAAGTATTACATTTCTTTCAATATGATGACCGGTGCTTTGATAATCAGGATACACGAAACAATAAAGTATCTCATTTACAATGATAGCGGGCCAAATAGAGACCCATAAATTCGGATGATTTATTTTTTTTGTGCTGTTTGTCTCGTTATATGACGAATTAAAAGTCCCGTCGTCGAGACTCGAAGTTCCATCTCTTCCGGTCTGTTGGCCATAATGAATGTGGCTGAACCGTATTCCGTGTCAACCAGAAGCTTCAGTATAGGGTATTTCTCGCGCAGATCGAACATGTCGACGGTCTTTTTTTGTGAAACGGAAAAGACAGTTCGTAGTTTGTCTCTTTCGTCGTCCAGTTTGACATATCGACCCGAAACACGATCAAGTTCATACGACGTATGCAGGCCGAGAAAGTTCGCTATCGGTTTCCACTTGAGAATGTGCGCATCGACGTAGAGCTCGTCGCCGGCCATATCAAATGCAACAGTGCGTCCATCGGTAAATCGGAATCGAGCGGTAAATTTCCGGGGACCGGTCGGTTCGACATTCACACGTGCTGCCGATTCCTCGTGTGTCAGTACATGATAGCCGTGCGTGGCAATTGAAATCATGCCGAAGAGTCCGGATACCGCAAGCAGAAGTATGACGAGAGTGATATTGACGACAACGCCGAAGAATCGCTTTCTTTTGAAAGCCATGATAAAAGCGATAAAAAAGAATGCACACAGGACGGCAAACAGGATTGCGATAGTTCCAGGCATGGTAATCACGATTGTTCTCTCACTTTTTCAGTTGTGCTTTCACCGGTGCAGTATACCACGTCTTGTTCATGAATAACAGGTAAGGCATACTTTTATAAAAAGTGTTGAGCAATTTCATCGGCAATGAGAACACCCGCTTTTTCGCTGTGCGTTTCCTTATTGCTTGTCATAATTTCAAGTCGGGCGGCTGGCATAAGGGATGCCATCCTTTCAATTTCATCAACTTCATGCAGGATGTCGGTCCTTGCGGCGATGACGAGTACCGGGGCTTTTATGTTCCGCAGTTTATCCCACAATGTGTAGTCCTTAATTGCAAGCGCGCATGCCTTCAGCCTCTCTGGTTCCGCCTCGTCAATCGTTCCTTCATATTTTTTTACCTGTTCCGGTTCCCTGTACTTATCAAGGCGAAAGTTACGGAGGTACCATTTCAATGTCGACTTGGTTACCGGATAGAAAAAGGGGGGCAGCAGCCAGAGAGACAGTAAGAACCAGAGAGGAACACGGAATTCGCAGTTTGGTGCAATTGTAAACGCATCGAATGATTGCCGGGAACTTTGACTCAGATAATCGAGAATAATGGTAGATCCCAGTGAACTTCCCACGAAGCAGAAAGGCCGTTCGGGGGGAACCTTTTGCTGAAGGAATTCTGCAATATCCTGGGTCATACGGCTTATTGAAAAATCCACAGTTTTGTCTTCCGGCAAGAGAGCACTCTTTTTTTCCCTTGTTTCTAAATAAATAGTTCGATATCGGGGTGTCAGTTGTTTCAGGACGTTTTGCCAGCCACTGATTAAGGAAACCAGGCCCGCAATAAAAACAATCATCGGTTGCTCAGGTCCGTCACCTGCAGGTGTAAAATCGATTATTTTTAAGGAAACCCCATCGGAAACGTTGACGTAATCTTCGGTTACCGTGACGTCTGAGGTTGTAAAGGCAAGGAGTTCATGAGACAAAGTGTGCATCACCACTCTCCTCCAAACAATACATTTTTCATCATGGTTCGTTGGTTATTTCGAATAACGAACGAGATCTGTACCCTTTTTGTGGGACAAAGGAACTGCCGAATGGAGGCTCAAGCATGATATCGCACTGCATTCATTCGTCAGCCGAACTTTATGTCAGCGATCATTTTCTTGATAATGTCCATATGGTTATATTCTTCGTTTCTCAATGTTTCAAGGACATCCTGGAACATCTCGATCTGTGTTTTTTCCAGGAGTGCTCCATAAAAATTGTAGGCCTCTTCCTCCTTTTCCAATGCGGCCTCCAGAATCTCAAGTGGTGTGGTCAACTTGTCAAGATTGGTACTCATGGCCCCCCCTTTTTTTATCAAACCGTTTCCTCTACAAGCCCGACCTCTTTACACAGCCATACGAACCGATCCTTTTCTTTCCATTCAGTATTTATATGAAGTTTATCAGTATATTGGTGGTATGGTCAACAAGAAGAAATGATTACATGAATTTGATTTATTTTTTGATGAGCTTTATCAAACCCTCAGTGTTTCCACTTTTGATCAGGCGTTTCAGATCGGTCAGATTTTTTTCATACAGGTCAAGTATCGTGTTCAAATACGGATTGAGGGTAAGAATTTCCGCATGGAGACGTGGGTCGGTGGTGCATATTTTATCGATGATGCCGAGCTTTGTATCGAAGATCGGCGTTGAACAGTTTTTCAGTTCGGAACGGTCAACGCCGGTACCTCTGAGGGCAAGTTCCATCATAATTGTATTGAAATGATTCAATCCCTGAATGATGGCCATCATCTCGTCATGGTTCTCAGGTGTCATTTCGATGGTATGGGCTCCCTTTTTTTCAAACAGATCTTTCGGCCACCGGGACCACTTTTTCATTCTTCCCGGGCAGAAAACTATATTGTGACCATCGATTGAATCAATGTCGGGGCCGAAGAGGGGGTGACATCCCATGACCTCCGATACCGAGTGCCGCAACATTGCTTGAACCGGCTTTTCTTTCAGCGAGGTAAAATCCATTAAAAGCGATTCCTCTTTCATGCATGGTCCGACCTGCTCAATTACCTCACCGGTAACGCCGATCGGAACGCTGACGATTACCACCCGGCATTGTTCGGCCATCTGCTTCACACCCATACCGGTCCGTCTTCCCGATACATGAACGGTATACCCTTCTTTTGTGAAAAAATCGGCAAACCAGTTGCCGATGCCGCCGGTGCCGCCAATAATGCCTATCTCAAACTTTTTCACCGCTCATAACTCCTGGTATTTATCCCGTAGTAACCCCTCACCTGTTCCGTAGAGATATCTTGATATCCTTAGCATAAGAACATATGATATTCACGAAGTTATTTTTGTCTCCGTGTTCCTCAATCAGTCGGACAAAGGCGCTTCCGATGACAACTCCGTCGGCATAGGGAGCAATTTCTGCCGCTTGCTGTGGTGTTGATATGCCGAAACCGACAACGACAGGCATTGTCGTTTGCTCTCGTATCCTTTTCATTTCTTTTTTGATGTCGGAAACCACGGGCTTCTGCGTTCCCGTCACACCGGTTATTGAAACATAATAGAGAAATCCCGTGGCATTCCGAGAGATCTTTCCGATTCGTTCGGATGATGTTGTCGGAGCGATGAGTGAAATAAAATCGATCTCGGCTCGATCAGTGTATTGTCTCAGCTCTCGAGACTCTTCGGGGGGGAGGTCAACAACCAGAATTCCGTCAACACCTGATTTTTTTGCCTGTTTCGCGAATTGCTCCGTGCCGTAAATAAATATGGGGTTGTAGTAACCGAACAGAACGATCGGTATCTCGGTGAACTTCCTCGCCGTTTCGAGCATATGAAGAATGGCGGACAGTGTTGTTCCTCTTTGCAGAGATCTCTGCGAAGCGGCCTGGATCGTCGGTCCATCCGCAGTCGGATCGGAAAAGGGGACACCGATTTCAAGGATATCAACACCGGCCTCATCGAGGTCCATGATAAGTTCCTTCGTCATTTCCAGACTGGGATCTCCTGCCGTCAGATACGCAACCAGGGCCTTATCACCCCTTTTTTTCAGGTCATTGAACTTCTTCTGAATTCGTCGCATTATCAGTGAACCTCCAATTTTTCCGCGATGATGCCCGCATCCTTGTCACCCCTGCCGGAGAGATTGATAACAATAATTTTATCTTTGCACAGCGTTGGTGCCAGTTTCATGGTATATGCCACTGCATGGGCGCTTTCCATGGCCGGAATAATGCCCTCGTACTCGGAAAGGCAGAGAAAGGCTTCAGTGGCTTCCGCGTCATCAACGGTTACATATCGGGCTCTCCCCGTTGACTGAAAGTAGCCATGTTCCGGTCCGACGCCCGGGTAATCAAGTCCCGCCGCTATGGAGTAGGCGTCTTTGATCTGGCCGTGTTCATCCTGGAGCAGATAGGTCTTGTTACCGTGGAGGACTCCGATATTTCCTGCCGATATACTTGCAGCGTGCATTCCCGTCGCAATCCCCTTACCCCCGGCTTCGACACCGATCATGGTAATGTCATGATTATCCTTGAAAGGGTAAAAGAGTCCCATGGCATTGCTCCCTCCACCGATACAGGCAATGAGAACATCGGGGAGCCTTCCCTCCTTTTTCAGGATCTGTCGTTTCGTTTCCTTGCCAATGACACTCTGAAAATTCCTGACCATGGCGGGGTAGGGGTGGGGACCTGCCGTCGTGCCGATAACATAAAAGGTATCTCTCACCCGTGAAACCCAGTGTCGCATAGCCTCATTCATGGCATCCTTCAGCGTGTCCGTTCCACTTGTAACCGACGTTACCTGAGCGCCGAGGATTTTCATACGAAAGACATTGGGTGCCTGTCGCTTTATATCTTCCGCACCCATGAATATCTCGCATTCCATCCCGAAGAGGGCTGCAACGGTCGCCGTGGCCACACCGTGCTGGCCCGCACCCGTCTCTGCGATAACACGCTTCTTGCCCATCCGCCTGGCGAGGAGGGCCTGCCCCAGCGTGTTATTGATCTTGTGTGAACCCGTATGATTGAGATCTTCCCGTTTCAGGTAGATTTTGGCACCTCCCAGCTTTTTCGTGAGACGCTCTGCAAAATAGAGCGGTGTCTCTCTTCCCGAGTATTCCTGAAGGTAACGATTGAACTCTTTCGTGAAGGCTTTATCCTTCTTCGCTTCGGCATAGGCATGTTCCAGTTCGATGAGAGCTGGCATGAGCGTTTCCGCTGCATACCGGCCCCCGAAAATTCCGAAATGTCCGTTTTTATCGGGTAATCGTGCGTTCATTGTTTCACCTTTTCAGTTTCAAGTTTACCCTGTTGAATCCATCCTCCGGGGAAATTCAACGAGGAAACGTTTCATGTTTAAAATATGTTACATTCCTTCAAGGCACCTTACTCCCGTGTAAAAATGCCCGTATAGTTTGTATCGGGACGACTATCCGTCCGTCGTATAATATCCACAATCTCTCTGATCTTGTGGTGATCTTTCTTTCCCGGTGATACCTCCACACCGCTGTTGACATCGACGGCCAACGGTGACACCGTTGCGATTGCTTCACGGATGTTGTCTTTCATCAAACCACCGGAGAGGATAAGATGATGTATCGCCGAGAGTTTTGCTGCCAATTCCCAGTTTGATGTCCTGCCGGTTCCTCCGTAGCGCTCGGAGTCATACGTGTCAACAAGAAAAGCTTTGACGGGATAGTGTGATAATAGTTCGAAGTCATCTCCCGGTTTCGGTGATAGTGCCTTGATAAGGACAGATGCCGGAAAATCACTGCAGTAATCGGGTGACTCGTTACCGTGAAGCTGGAGCAGATCGAGACGGCAGAAATCAAATATTGTTTTGACTTCAGAGGCGTCGTGATTGACGAAAACGCCGACTTTCGTCACGGTATGAGGGAGCCCTTCGATAAACTCTTTTACTTTTTCCGGTGATACATACCGGGGACTCTTTTTGTAAAAGATAAACCCCAGTGCATCGACGCCGCTCTCGACTGCCGCAAAAGCGTCTTTCCGATTGGTAATTCCACAGATCTTGATTTCAGTCACTGTTTTTCTCCGCCTTTTCCCAGAAGTTCCTCCAGTTTCGCACCCACATCCTCAGCCTTCATGAGCGCTTCACCCACGAGAAAAGCATGGACCCCTTCCTTCATTAAGATTTCGATATCGTCTCTCGTCCGGATGCCGCTTTCGCTCACGACGACCGTATTTTCCGGGATAAAGGGTGCCAGATCGAGGCTGTTCCGCAAATCCGTAGCAAAGGTCTGCAGGTTTCGATTGTTGATCCCGATGATACCGGCACCTGCGGCAGCAGCTTTATCAAGGTCTCCGCGGGAGTGGACCTCCACGAGAGGTGAAAGGCCGAGAGATTCTGCCAGGTTAATGCAGTGGACGAGCATAGTTTCATCAAGGATCCGCGTGATCAGGAGAACGGCATCTCCTCCCAGGCTTTTCGTTTCGTAAATTTGATAAGGATCGATAATAAAGTCCTTCCGCAGCACCGGGATGCCCACGGCTCTTTTAATATCCGTCAGGTATGAGCTTTTACCCCCGAAGAATTGTTCGTCCGTGAGAACCGAGATAGCCGCCGCACCCTTTTTTTCATACAGTGAGGAAATGCCGACAGGATCGAAGTCTTCCCTGATCAATCCTTTTGACGGTGAACGCATCTTCACCTCGGCGATAATGGAACAGTCCCGGCCGGTCAGAGCCGTTTTAAAATCACGTGGAGGAGCAATACTTCCAAGAGATGCTTTCAGGACAGGAAGGGGCCGCTCTTCCTTCAGTCGCCTGATTTCTCGTTTTTTATTTTCTACGATCGTTTCTAAAATCATCGTTCCGCTTCAACTATTGCTCATTTCTATCAGGGACTGCAGTTTTTTGATGGCTTTCCCGCTGTCAATGCAGTCTTCCGCGACGGCAATGCCTTCCCGTATCGAGTCTGCCTTTTCTCCCGCCACGATGGCAAGGGCAGCATTCAACAGAACGATCTTTCGGCAGGCACCATCCTTTCCTGTCAGGATATCCTTGGTGATCTGTGCGTTGACCGTTGCATCCTTGCCGAGGAGATCATCGCCACGGCATGTTTCTCCGAAAAAGTCAATGGGATCGATGTTATAAGTCGTAACCAGGCCGTCTTTCAGTTCCGAGACCCGCGTTTCTCCCGTAACCGTTGCTTCATCAAGGCCATCAGAACCGTGCACCACAAAGGCTCTCTTCGTTCCCAGATTTTGCAGGACACCGGTGAACATTTCCGTCAAACGGGGATCGTAGACACCGATGAGCTGAGATGTCGCACCGGCAGGATTTGTCAGGGGTCCCAGCATGTTAAATATTGTTCTGATTCCGATTTCTCTTCTCGGACCAATGGCATGTTTCATGGCACCGTGGAGTCTGGGAGCGAAGAGAAAACCGATGCCGATTTCATGGATACATTCTTCAACAATTTCAGGACCTACGGTGATATTGACTCCCAGTGCCTCCAGGACATCGGCACTGCCGCAACCGCTGGAAACGGCGCGGTTGCCGTGTTTGGCAACTGTTATATTCGCAGCTGCCACAACGAATGCCGCCGTCGTCGATATGTTGAAGGTGTTCATGCCGTCTCCCCCGGTTCCGCAGGTGTCAACAATAACGGACGAGCGGGCATCAATCCTCGTGGCTTTCTGTCTCATGATACGTGCCGCTCCGCTGACTTCTTCCACTGTTTCGCCCTTCATTCTTAATGCCGTAATGAAAGACGCGATCTGTGCCGGTGTTGCCTTTCCTTCCATTACGGCATCCATTACATTCATCATTTCCGATTCTTTCAGATTTTTTTTGTGTACAACCTTGTCAATTGCTTCTCTGATCATGATAAAAAACTCCTTTCATTAGTTGTTGGAAGAACCGATGGCGATGGCCATAAAGTTCCTGATTATTCGCTTTCCGTTCGGGGTCAAAACCGATTCAGGATGAAACTGGATTCCCTCCACGGGATATTTTTCATGCCTGATGCCCATAACTTCCCCATCTTCCGTTTCGGCGGTTACTTTTAAACAGTCGGGAAGGGAACTCCTTTTCAGAATCAGGGAATGATAACGGCCTGCCTGGAACGGGTTCGGTAATCCTCTGTAAATGCATTTTCCGTCATTGATAATGCCGGAGGTTTTGCCGTGCATTATTCTGTCGGCCTTGACGACATCGGCACCAAAGGCATATCCGATAGCCTGATGACCCAGGCAGATCCCGAGAATGGGGATTGTTGTATGGAAATGCCTGATAATGTCTACCGTAATGCCCGCCTCCCGGGGTGTCCGGGGGCCGGGAGAGAGGAGAATGGCATCCGGTTGTAAGCTCCGTATCTGTTCGATTGAAATTTCGTCATTTCGATGAACGACAACCTCTTCTCCAAGCTGGCCGCAATACTGGACGAGATTGTAGGTAAAGGAATCGTAGTTATCGATCATTAAAATCATATTTTTTCCTCCTTCTAAACTCTGTTGTGTATTTTAAATTTGGATGCGGCAAGCTTGATGGCCTGCATCATTCCTGCCGCTTTATTAACGGTTTCTTTATATTCCATGTCGGGGTCGGAATCCGCAACGATGCCCGCTCCGGCCTGTATGTAGATCTTTCCGTTCTTGACGATCATCGTCCGGATGGTAATACCGAAATCCATGTTTCCCGAATAACTGAAGTAACCGACAGCCCCGCCGTAAGGACCTCTCCGGGAAATTTCAAGTTCATCAACGATTTCCATCGCCCTGATCTTCGGAGCTCCCGAGAGAGTCCCTGCCGGGAAGGTTGCTTTCAGAACATCGAAGCAATCCTTGTCATGAGCCAGGTGTGCCTGAACATTGGAGACGAGGTGCATGACATGGGAATACCGCTCCACAACCATCATTTGATTCACCTGAACACTGCCGATCCGTGCAATTCTCCCCAGATCGTTTCTTCCCAGATCTACCAGCATGATATGCTCGGCCTTTTCTTTGGGGTCATTGAGCAGTTCATTGGCGAGATCACGGTCTTCCTGCTCGTTTGTTCCCCGTTTCCTCGTTCCTGCAATGGGTCGTAATTCAACAATTCCCTCTTCCTGCCGGACCATGACTTCCGGAGATGATCCTATCAGGATCAGATCGTTGAGCTTCAGATAAAAGAGATAGGGTGAGGGATTGACATACCGAAGTGCCCGGTACAGGTCGACGGGGTCCATATCATTGAACCGCTCAAACCGCTGTGAGAGAACAACCTGGATGATATCGCCTGCGACGATATAGTCCTTGGCTTTCTGCACGATAGCCTTGAAATCATCCGGCGTCATGTTGGATTGAAGCGAAACGTCGGTTTCCCCTGTGTATGCCCCCTCCGTGCTTTCAATGGGTCTTTGCAGCATCGCTGTCATGTCATCGATCTTTTTGACACCTTCATCATAGAGCGTACGGAGATTGTCACTGCCTTCGGTTGAAACGCAGGCCACGACTTTGATGGTCTGCCGTACGTTGTCAAAGATCATGAGGGTGTCGGTAATGAGAAAGGTTGCATCATCGGTGTCGAGATCATCGGTCGTCGTGTCGGGGAGCCTCTCAAAATAATGGACCATATCGTAGCCGAGAAATCCCACCGCACCACCGTAAAATCGGGGAAGACCCTCTGCCGGAACAGGCCGATACCGCTCCAACAGATTTTTCAAATGTTTAAGGGGATCTCCACCATGTTTATAGCGATGGGTCTCTCCATTATCTTTGATTACAATGTCGTCTCCTTTGATTCTCATAATTGTGGTTGGATCGGACCCGAGAAACGTATACCGCCCCCATTTTTCGCCGCCTTCCACGCTCTCCAGGAGAAAGGCGTACGATTTGGAACGGAGCTTCATGAGTGCCGTTACCGGTGTTTCCGTGTCAGCCAGAATTTCCTTGTAGACAGGGATCAGATTTCCTTCTTTCGCTCGCTGTGTAAATGTTTCAAATGACGGGTTGTACATGGTCTTGCTACCTCTGTTCTTTAAAATAAAAAAGGCCGCGGGTTATCACGGCCTGTTTCTGTAATACGATGATGGAACAACAAAAAAGCCGTGGAGATTCAAGGAGATTCTCCACGGCTCGTGCTCGATTTATTTATTCTGTGACGTTAGCGATGGACAAACCTCCCCCTGTGATTGTTCCACCACCACCAGCTATTTATCTGTAATGTTATCCGATTCATATCTCTTCCCACTATCGTAAGTGTGACCCGTATAGCAATATTTCACCCGTATGTCAAGAGTATTTATGTGCGGATAGCCCTGTATCGTAAGAGATGATCGGCAAGAACGATAGTGACCATGGCCTCGCACACGGGAATGATGCGGGGTATAACGCACACATCGTGTCTTCCCGTGATCGAAATCGTCCGTGGATTTCCCCCGCTATCAATGGTCTGCTGAGATTTTTCAATGGATGAAATGGGTTTGCAGGCGATTCTGATGATGATGTCATCACCGTTGGTAATTCCCGCCAGTATTCCTCCTGCATTGTTTGTCATAAATCCTTCCGGTGTTATCTGGTCGTTACATTCCGATCCCGGCATCTGCGATGACCCGAATCCGGAACCGATTTCGATACCCTTGACGGTGCCGATGCTCATGAGTGCTTTGGCCAGATCGGCGTCGATCTTATCGAATACCGGCTCTCCCAGCCCCGGGGGGCATCCCCGGACAATAATCCCCACGATTCCTCCCAGAGAATCCCCGTTTTCCCGCGCTTCCTGCAGCTTCTCTTCCATCTTCTCGGCAGCCTTCATATCGGGGCACTGTAATCGGTTTCTGTTCATGTCCGCCATGGTGATGTTCTCGGCGACAATGCCGCCTAATTCGTGCGTGAAGGCGGTAACGGTTATACCTTCACGGTTTATCACCTTTTTCGCGATGGAGCCGGCGGCGACACGGGCAGCGGTCTCCCGGCCCGATGCGCGACCTCCTCCCCGATGATCGCGAATGCCGTATTTCTTTTGATAGGTAAAATCTCCATGTCCGGGTCTGAAGAGATCCTTGATCTCATCATAGTCGGAACTTCTGACATCTTTGTTTTTGATAATCAAAGAAATCGGTGTTCCTGTCGTCTTTCCGTCAAATATCCCCGAGAGAATTTCTACTCTGTCTTCTTCCGTTCTGGGAGAGGCCGACGGACTGTGTCCCGGTCTCCTTTTGTCCAGGTCTTCCTGTATGTCATGTTCGCTCAGAGAAATATTGGGAGGACACCCGTCCACCACCACACCGATAGCCCCGCCGTGTGATTCTCCCCACGTGGTTACCGTAAAGACTTTTCCCGTTGTGTTTCCTGACATGTCCCTTTCCTTCAGTCTTTTTTATTACTGTTTTCTACAAAAGTGCAAATTTCATCAACTACCGATTCAATGCTCTTTGTCGACGTATCGATGGTAAAATCAGCAATTCGTCGGTATTCCGGCTCTCTTTTCCCCATGGTCGTTACAACCTCGGTATACACGTCGTCGGCGGAGAGGGAAGGGCGCTGATGGGCGCTCTTTTGATCCGACTCCATTCGTCGTATAACGGTTTTTGCATCGGCGTGCAGCCAGATAAAAAGGCCGTTTCTTTTTAAATGTTCTCTGTTTTCGGGATCTTCAAATGCACCACCTCCCGTTGCGATGACACTTCCGACTGTTGAAGCGAGTTTTCTGATAACGTTTTTTTCCTTCCGTCGAAACAGGCTCCACCCGCCTTCGTTCACCAATTCCCCGATCGACATGCGGGACTGTTCGACGATGAGATGATCCGTATCGAAAAAACGCATACGGAGCCGTTCGGCGATTTTCATTCCTGCCGATGATTTACCGGTACAGCGGTATCCCAGGAGAACAATGTTTTTCATGTGAGCAACCTGTCCAATTCATTCCAGAATCCCGGGAATGATTTTTTAACACACCCCTGGTTCTTGATTCTTATTCCTTCCGTTGCGAGTCCAGCAACAGCAAAACTCATGGCGATCCGGTGATCGTCGTATGTTTCGATATCAGCGCCGTGAGGAGTCCCTTCGTTGATGACCAGTCCGTCTGACAGTTCTTTAGCATCGATACCGATTCTGTTTAATTCGGTGACCAGTGCCTCAAGCCGATTACTTTCCTTCAATCGCAGATGGGACACATTTTTAATTACCGTCTGTCCCGGTCTGAAGGCCGACAGGATGGCCAGTGAGGGGACCATATCGGGCATGTTTGCCATATCAAACTCCAGGTCGCCTCGATGCAGTTCACCGCCGGTAACCGTTATACCGTCATTTCTCCGGTCAACGTCACACCCCACGGTTTCCAACAGCTTCAGGAAGTCAATATCCCCCTGAATGGTATTCGGATTCATATTTTCGATTCTGATCCTTCCCTTGCAGATCGCGGCGGCTACAAAGAAATAGGAAGCACTCGATGCGTCACCTTCGATCAGGTATCGCTGTCCCGTATATTTCTGGGGAGCTTTCACCGTGTACCCATTTGGTCCTTTTCGTGTTACTTCCACACCGAAATGGTTCATGACATCAATCGTCATATCGATATAAGGTCTTGAGACCGTGTGTCCTCGAAGTTGAATATCCACATCGCTTCGTGCATGGGGAGAAGCGATCAGAATGGAGGAGATATACTGGCTGCTTTCCGTATCGGTAAATATGACCTTTCCGCCATCGATGCCACCGCCCCTGATCGTAACAGGCAGTCTGCCATTTCCATCAATACTTCCGCAGTCAACGCCCAGTGTCCTCAGTGCATCGAGGAGCGGCTGTATCGGTCTTTCCTGCAGTCGACTGTTCCCGTCGATAATAAATTCACCCTTGCCGAGAGAAACAAGTGTTGTGAGAAATCTCATAGCGGTGCCATTGTTTCCGAGAAACAACTTTTTCCCCGGATTCTTTATCTTTCCGGCAGTTTCTGTTACGATAATGTCATTTTCGGCAACCACGATCCGTGTTCCGAGTGCACTGAGGGCCTCGATGAGGTATTGTGTGTCCTCTGCAATCAGAGGATTGCGTAAGAAAGACTTTCCTTCCGCCAGTGACGCAATAATAAGAGCCCGCTGAGTATAACTCTTCGAACCCGGTACCTGTACCGTTGCATCAAGATTTTGTATTCGTTTAACTGCCTTCATTTCTCAATTTTTCCAGTATGACTTTTTTCATGAAATCAAGGGGAGGCTGTACATTCATCCAGATTTTCAGCTGTTCCGCCCCCTGGTGAACAAACATTGAAAGACCCGAGATGATCGAACATCCCGATTCTTCCGCGTCCTGTAAAAGTTTTGTTTTCAAAGGGTTGTATATGATATCCATGACCCATGCGAAATTCGGAAGGATGTCTTTGCTCACCGTTGATCGTTCAGCGTCCGGGCTCAAACCCACAGGTGTCGTATTGATCAGGCAGTCAGCGGAGATTTTCCCGATGTCTTCCATCGGGTGAAATTCACACCCGAATTCCCGTGCCATCATCTCTCCCTTTCGTGTCGTTCTGTTGAAGATGACGGAAGTTCCCCCTTCTTCCAGAATGCCGAAGACAACCGCCCGTGCGGCACCTCCAGCACCGAGGATAGCAAACGTTTTCCCTGTAATAGTAAGTGATTCCCGGAGAGCGCATGTCAAGCCGATCCAATCGGTATTGTCTCCTTTCATCGTGCCGTCGGAATGAACGACCGTGTTGACCGCACCGATCCGCCGGGAACTGTCGGTAAATTCATCCAGATACTTCATAAGTGCAGTCTTGTGGGGAATCGTTATGCTCGCTCCCGTGATGTTCATCCTTCTCATGTGCACAATGATATCCCGCGCGTTTTCCACGCGCAGTGCGATATAGCGGGCATCCAGTTTCAATGTATCGAACACCGCGTTATGCATGAGCGGAGAAAGACTGTGTTGTACCGGATTGCCGAAAAGGGCGAAAAGCTGTTGTTCACTATTCATCTTTTAAGATCCTGAGAAAGTCTTTCATCTCGGAAACCGTCAGTTGCCCCGGAGCTGATTCTAACCCCTTATCAAGGGAGGCGAAGCTCATGTATGCACCGAAAAAGGGCGCCATAATCCTGCTGATCTTCCCCTTTTTCCCCATACAATGAGCGATTATTTTCTGATTTATCTTCTTTGCATAACCGATCAGTTTCAGGATATTCAGGGTATCTTCCACTGCGTTGGCAAAGGTGACGATCTTGACGATACGGGCACCCTTGGCGACACATTCGTGAAAAATGTCCTGCAGTTCACTATATGAAGGCGTTCCGTCGAAAATGTGGTGGGAGAGAATCAATTGTGATCGTCCTTGATGGTGCAATATATTATCTGACAGCATTTCCCTGAGATCATCACCTGTCCTTAATTCAACATCAACAAAACCCGCTCCCAGGGTGACGGCGTCATTCAACAACTCGATCCTCTCCGTTTCTTTGCCGGCGAACTTTCCCCCTTCCTCTTTCTTTCTGTTGGTGACCATGATCCTGTCCTTCTGATGGACGAGCAGGTCTTTCAGCTCTACCTGTTTGATGACGTCGATTCTCAACTCCACAACATCAGCCAAGGGGAAGCAGCGTTCCATCTGATTCACTGCATCTTCATTCGTTGTGGCAACAACGGGAACACAAATCACGATTTTATATCTCCTTTCGGATAAGAACCGAGTATTTTGACAAAGGTAGCCTGGCTTTGCAGGTCTTCCAGGCACGCCTGTATTTTTTCTTCGTCCCTGTGCCCGTCAAAATCCACGAAAAACAAGTATTCCCACATCCGTTCCTTTATGGGATACGATTCGATCTTAACGAGATTGATTTCTTTTTGCGCGAAAGGTTCCAGTGAACGATACAACGCCCCCGGCTGATGACGGGTTCCGAAAAGAATGGACGTCTTGTCCCTGCCCGTCGATCTGTTTATCCCTTCGCCGATAACGAGAAACCGGGTTATATTTGATGGATAATCCTCAATGCCGTCGGAGAGAATGCTCAGCCCATACCGGAGGGCCGCTTTACTGCTTCCGATGGCTGCTCCTTCGGCATCGTTCAATGCCTTTTGAGCTGCGGCGGCTGTGCTCTCAATGTTATGAAGCGAACAGAACGGGACATGCTTCCGTGTCCATTCCTGACATTGGGCAAGAGCCTGTGGATGAGAATAGATCCGCTTCAGTGCCTTCATATCGGTGATCGTCGACATGAGGCAATGCGTGATTGGTTGAAAGATTTCAGCCATGATGTTCAGTGGTGTGGCAATGAGCCTGTCCAGGGTCAATTTAACCATTCCTTCGATAGTGTTTTCCACCGGAACAACACCCCACGGTACCCGTTTCCGTTCGACCTGATCAAAGACATCGAGAATCGTGGATTGAGGAGAAAAGCGGGTACTCTTTCCGAAGTGAGATTGAGCCGCTGCATGGGAAAAAGACGCTTCCGGTCCCAGGAATGCTACCATTTCAGGCATCTGGAGAGACCGTGACGCAGACAAGATTTCCTTGAAAATCTCTCGCAGAGATTCATCCGGAAGAGGCCCGTCATTGATTTTACTCAGGTAACGATAAATCTTTTTTTCCTGAGGGGGATCATACACGTTTAATTCCGCCTTCTTTTTGACTTCTCCGATTTCTAATGATATTCGAGCTCGTTCGTTAAGCAATCCGACAAGTGCTTCGTCCTTTTTTTTCAAGCGGTTTCTCAAATCTTTCAGTGATGCCGGCGTCATTTCCTTAACTCCTCGATGGTTTCATGAATGATTCTATCTGCCACGGAACCGTTGATGAATGGTACACCGATTCTCTTTAACAAAACAAAATGGACGATATGACCCTTTTTCTTTTTATCGGTTGCAATCCGTGAGAGAATTCCCGGGGTACTGATCGATTCCGGTATGTGATCGAGCAGATCCAACGCTCGTATGAGAGTTTCAATTCTCTTCCGATCAGCGGACGGCAGGTAGTCGAGCTTCTGGCATATTCTGGCCGCTGCGATCATGCCGACGGAGACGGCATCTCCATGACTGATTGTATAACCCGACTCTGCCTCGACGGCATGTCCGATGGTATGACCGAAATTAAGAATTCGGCGGATTCCCACATCCTTCTCGTCAATTTCCACAATTCCCCGTTTTATGGTGCATGATTGTTGGACTATCCGCTTCATGAGCGTCATGTCACGCTTCTTGATGTCTTCCGTTTGATTTTCCAGCAGATCGAATAATGTTACGTCATCAATGATGCCGTATTTAACGATTTCTGCGAGACCGTTATTGAATTCGTAGTCCGGAAGGGTATCCAGAAACTGAAGATCGATGAAGACTCCTTTCGGCTGGTAAAAGGTTCCGAGCAAATTTTTTCCTTCCGGCAGATCGATTCCCGTCTTTCCGCCGATACTGCTGTCCACCTGGGCAACGAGTGTCGTCGGAACCTGAATATAGGGAATGGATCGCATGTAGATGGAGGCCACAAATCCGACAATATCACCGGTGACGCCACCACCAAGGGCAATCAATGCTGAGCTCCGATCTGCCCCGAGTTCAATGAGTTGCCTCGCCACGGATAGTATGGTGTCCATATTCTTGGAAGCTTCGCCTGCAGGGAACTCGATCAGATCGGCGGTCAGGTTCATTTTTCTCAATATGTCGAGAAAGGAATCACCATGGAGGGCCGATACGGTAGAATCAGCGATTACAATGTGACGGTGAGCCCCGTTGTTTTTTGCGATGATCAGTCCTATTCGATCAAGAATGTTATGTCCGATGCAAATATCATAAGAGGATGACACATTCCTTTCCAGATTCAATTTAATTTGTTTCATTGTTTCGACCTCATCTCTTTCCTCATGAGTTTTTCCAGGGTTCTCACTTCCTCCATGAGCTGGTAGAACCTTTCAGGTCTCAGGGACTGGGCTCCGTCGGAGACAGCCTTTTCCGGTTCCGGGTGAACCTCAATCATGACACCATCAGCCCCCACAGCCAGGGCTCCCTTCGTTAAAGCCGGAACGTACTTCCAGTCTCCCGCCGCGTGGCTGGGGTCAACGATAATCGGAAGATGGGTCAGTTCCTTCAGAACCGGTACGGCACTGATATCGAGGGTATTCCTCGTCGCCGTTTCAAAGGTACGGATACCTCGTTCGCAGAGTATGACATCGTGGTTTCCCGATGATATGATATATTCTGCAGACATGAGAAGCTCCTCGATGGTTGTCATCATCCCTCGTTTGAGAAGTACCGGTTTTTTCGCCTTGCCGACTTCTTTTAACAGAGCGAAATTCTGAACGTTTCGTGCTCCGATTTGAAGAATGTCGGCATATTCCTCTACAAGGTCCACGTCGGATGTATTCATTACTTCGGTAATCACGGGCATTCCCGTTTTGTCTCCCGCTCTTCTCAGGAGTTTGAGGCCGTTCTCTTCCATTCCCTGGAAACTGTACGGGGATGTCCTCGGCTTGAATGCACCACCCCTGATGATATCGGCACCGGCCTTTTTCGTGATGAAGGCACTCTCCATCATCTGTTCCTCACTCTCGATGGAACAGGGCCCTGCCATGACAACAAAGTCCGGACCACCAATTTCAACGGTGCCCACCCGTATGATGGTGTTGCCTTCCTTTGCCTCACGGCTTGCTAATTTATAGGGCTTCAGGATCGGTATCGTTTTTTCAACACCCGAGAGAGATTCAGCAAACTTCAGGTACTCATTGTTCCGACCATCTCCAACGCAACCGATGATTGTCCGTTCAACACCAAATGACGGGTGAGTCTTGTAACCGACAGACTCAACCCACCTGATTACGTTTTCGATTTGACCTTCTGTTGCACTTTTTTTCATAACGATAATCACTTTTCGATACCTCCTCGACAAAAAAAGCCATGGTGTCATCAATGCCACCATGGCCTGAAAATAAAAAAACCATGGTGCAGCATCTTTCGATCTACCCATGGCTTAAGTGTTTTATGTAGTGTGATTTACATCTTTACAAGCGATGGGTAAACCGGTGAGCTATAATAAAAATAGCTAAACCACCAATTTAAAGTAACATTTTTACCCATCAAAATAATCCTTGTAAAAAAGTGACTGATTTATACATCATAATCGCGACAGTTGTCAAGGAGAAAATATATCCTGCACTTTCTCATTGAAGTTTCTCTGATTTGTGATAGAAGGCAGGCTTGACTGAACCGTAAATAAAAAAACTGTTTGAAACGTGATGTTAGCGAAGGAAAATCCGAGAAAAAAACTCTATGAACAGGTGTCGCCCGCTGATTGGAACGGCTGGCGGTGGCAGATAGAGAATAGTATCCGTACACTCTCCCAATTGGCCAGGGTTCTCTCTATTCCGGTGTCGCATCTGGAAAAATACGCGAGCGTCGTCGAGTCCTATCGCTTTTCCGTAACTCCCTATTATATTTCCTTGATCGACGTGTTTGATGAGAGAGATCCCCTTCGGATTCAGTGTTTTCCAGATCTCAGGGAAACGGATTATTCCCGGGATACCGTCGATGATCCCCTTGAGGAAGAAAAAAATATGCCCGTTCCCGATCTGATCCACCGATACCCCGATCGTTGTCTGTCCATGGTTACCGCTACATGCGCCCTGTATTGCCGGCACTGTAATCGAAAACGGAGATGGAAAAAACGAAAAAAGGAACGGTCACACAAGAGCCTCCAGCGGATGATCGATTATATATCGGAGACAGGTCAGATTCGTGAGGTAATCCTGTCGGGAGGAGACCCCCTGATGATGGATATAGAGACTCTTGACTGGTTTCTTGCTTCCCTGAAGGCCATATCCCATGTTGACGTTATCCGCATCGGAAGCAGGGTTCCCGTCGTCCTGCCCATGAGGATCGATCATGATATCTGTTCCCTGCTTCGACGGTATCGACCCCTCTGGTTCGTCACGCAGTTCAACCATCCGAAAGAAGTAACAGAGGAGGCAGCACGGGCATGTGAAATGCTCACGGCATCCGGAATTCCTGTCGTAAACCAGTCCGTCCTGCTCAGGGGGGTCAACGACTCGTACGAGGTCATGCGAGATCTCCTCTATGGCCTTCAACGGATTTCGGTAAAACCCTATTACCTTTTTCAGTGCGAACCGGTCAGAGGTGCCGATCACTTTCAGGTGGATGTCCGGGAAGGTCTTGAGATCATG
>JAFGQS010000081.1 GCA_016935565.1 Deltaproteobacteria bacterium | reverse complement strand
TGCTTTTTGAGTTGTTTCTTGACCACTTTCTTACCGGTGACATCACTCTGGGCACGGGGTACAACAATTTTTCCACCTGGCAGGGAAACAGTATGATACTCCTTGACTGCCTCGGCAGAAGCATTCTCCTTCTTTTCTTCTCCTATTACAGAAACACTTCCCGTTTTAACTGCCTTCCCAGGGATAGTCTCCGTTTTGATTTCCCCTGCAGGACCTGTCTTTACTTTAACTTCCTTGACGGGAGCAATCTCCATCTTGACTTCCTCGGCAGTGGCACTCTCTTCTCTGACTTCTTCGACAGGGGCTCTCTCCGCTTTTATTTCCTCAGCAGGTGCTCCTTTCTTTTCGATAAAGGGAAGGAGTAATTCCTGTCCCGGTTGTATTTTATTTATATTCTTAATGTTTGGATTGAGGCGTTTTACCATCCTCAATACTTGATAGATATCATCATCTGAAGCTTTCAGTTCTCCATGAATAATATCGGACAGGCTATCTCCTTCTTTTACAATATATGTCGATGTCGGCCCTTCTGTACCCGCAGCTTGCAATTCCGTTGTTGTTTCATGTGTAACTTTTTTCTTTGGTTGTTTTCTCAAAACCGAATGTTTATAAAGAAGGATTTTCTCTGACGGAAGTACTAATGTCTGGCCGGGGGTAATCTTGTGGAGATTTTTTATGTTCGGATTGAGACGTTTTATCTGTTTTATGATTTTGATGATGTCTTTTTCTGTGCCGCCGAATTTCTGTCGAATGATATTAAATATCCAGTCACCTTTCTTTACGGTATATGTATCCGTTTTTTTCTTGGAAATAGCCGTTTTTTGGAAAGATAGATGGGCCGTATCCTCATTTTTTTGTGAAATGGCGGATGACGGATAATAAAGGATGACCACAAACAGTAAGACAAAGCACCATCTTGGAAGCTTCCTCACAACCATCGGACCCCCTGATAAATCATTATTCAAGACATGTATCTTATACTTGACTTACCATTGAAAGTCAAATTGAGAAATCCTTTAACCATAAGGCATCTATGGAAAAGAAGATAAAGAAGTCCTGCAAATAAAAAAGCCATGGTCGTAAAGACCATGGCTTTTTCCAACGTTCATGAACTGTAATCTTATAAACCGCTTGCGAAGTCGTCTCTCATGAGCTCTCTTGCAATGATGATTCTTCTGACTTCGGACGTACCGGCACCGATCTCCCAGAGTTTCTGATCCAGGAAGTGTCTTGTCACACCGTACTCCTGGCAGTATCCGTAACCACCGTGGATCTGGACGGCATCCAGACCGATCTTGGTACCTTTTTCGCCGCAGTAGAGAAGCGCTGCCGCCGATAAACGGTCAAGGTCGGTTCCCTTTCCACCTCTTTTATCCTCAAGAGTGTCGCAGTACGCTGCAGCACTGTATGCCATCCATCTGGAGGCCTTGTACTCGCAGTACATGTCTGCAAGTTTACCCTGGATGAGCTGGAAGGATGCGATGGGTTTCTTGAACTGGACTCTCTCTTTTGAATATCTCAGAGAGTCTTCAAGACAGCGTCGCTGTGAACCCAGCGTACAACCGCAGAGTGTGATTCTCTCGGTACACAGACCACTCGTCAGAACGGCAACACCCTTATTCAGGCCGCCGATCAGCTGATCTTCGGGAACTTCCATGTCTTCAAAGGTGAGTAATCCGGTGGGGGATGTCCTCATACCCCATTTCTTGATCTTCTCGCAGGTGAAACCTTTTCCTTTCACTTCATCAAGTTTGACGAAGAACGCGGAAATTCCGTGGGGTCCTTTTTCGGGATCGGTTTTGGCATAAAAGGTGAAGAAATCCGCCACGGGAGCATTGGTGATGAATATCTTGCTGCCGTTGATGATGTATCGATCACCTTTCTTTTCGGCTCTGGTGGCCAGGCTCATGGCATCGGAGCCGGCATTGGGCTCGGTGATACCGAGACAGCCGATCCATTCACCGGTAACTGACTTGGGAAGTACTTCCATTTTCTGTTCTTCCGAAGCGTTTCTGCGGAAGTTGTCAAAACAGAGTGTCTGGCTTGCGCCGACCGTCATGGAAAGAGCGTTGCTGACCCGTGCAATTGCCTCATATGCGAGAAGCGTTTCGACGTAACCCATATCGGTACCGCCGTATTTCTCTTCAAAGACAATACCGTTAATACCAAGTCCAGCTGTCTGTTTGAAAAGATCGGGGGGCATTTCATCGATTTCATACATATGCTCCATCTGTGGTTCCAACCAATCATATGCCCATCGTACGACACTGTCTTCAAGCATCCTTTGCTCTTCTGAAAACTCAAAACATAAACCCATACTTACTTCCTCCTTCTAGAATTAATTATACCAAAGTGTGAATTTCCAAGTAATATCGGAAGCTTAACTGTAAATTTGATTTCCTTTCCTCAGAAATTCGCCATGCTCACATTTCAAATGGGGTGGTAAAACTCAAAAAACGGTGCATTTTTGAGTTCTGGTGCCCCCTTGAAACACACTCCTCAGTGTCTGTTGAAATTATCAAAGACAGCGGGAGATATACCTGAATGATTGTAATATGTCAAGGTTAAAAACACTGGCAACATCAGGAAAATTTGACTCTTTGCATGTATTTGTCTATTGTGCGGTATCTGTCCTTGCACAGACCGAAAAATCTGAAAGGGTTGTCGCATATGTCGGAAAAAAGGTTTGGTCGACTGGTTTTTATACCGGGTATCAACGAAGGAAGGAACGGTAGGCGTCACAGGGGTGAAGTATCATCTGCTGTAACCTTTTTTACCTTCATGGAAGGACGGTATAACCGGACAGTCCATGTCGGAACAGAAAATAACCTGTATTCTCTATTGCAAGGAAAAGCGTAAGTGGTATATAGAAACGTAAGTTAAACGTTTAATAGTTCGAGTCGGATGTTTTAAGCCCCGTATGTGCATATGACATTACAATTTTTTTACAATACAACCTCAAACGTGAAACACTTCATTGAGGAGACAACTATGGGCATCAAGAATAGCGAAGCAGCATTTCTCAGAGAGTATCAGAAAAAAGTAGAATCAAAAATGAAAGAAAAGGAAATATCGGTTATTCAATATTGGAAGGATCGACTCGGCAATCTCATTTCCATGAAACCCGACGGTATCGCATCACTCCAGCTGGAAATGAAAAAACTTTCCGATATGATGGAAAACAGGATTAAGACACTCAAAAAGGATTTATAATGAAAAATATTGTGAATCTCCTCTTTGAAGTCGGCATGCTGAAAAAAACACCACGATCAGGATTCCAGTTTCTTGGTTCCGGGTGCGAATCTGTGGCAGAACACACCCTGAGCACCATATTTATCGGATACGCACTCTGTAAATTGGAGTCTGATGTTGATGAGCTGAAAGTTCTCAGAATATGTCTTATCCACGATCTTCCCGAAGCACGAACCGGCGACATGAATTACGTAAACAAAAAATATGTTACCGTCGATGAAGAAAAAGCAGTAAGGGAACTGGCGGAACCTCTCTTTTTCGGGGATGAAATCAAAGCCACCATAGCTGAATTTAATGAAAAGAAGACAAAAGAAGCACTCATTGCCCATGATGCCGATCAGCTTTCTCTCATTCTTCAATTAAAAGAATACGGAGACCTCGGCAATAAATACAGTGACGAATGGATGGAATTTGCTACAAAGAGACTTTATACAAATACTGCAAAAAAAATTGCAGAAACAATCATGCATACAGATTCAACCGATTGGTGGTTCAAAGATAAAAGCGACTGGTGGATAAACGGAAATAACGATAACGCGGGGGACACATAATATGAGAAGAAGCATGGTAAGGAATACCACTATAATTACACTAATTCTTTTCATTCTCCTGGGATTGTTGGCCTGCGCTACTGTCGATAAAGAAACTGCTAGTCTGCATAATAATCTGGGAGCGGCCTACCTGAAATCGGGGCAGTACACTGTCGCACTGAAAGAATTCAGACTGGCGGAAGAATCGGATCCGAAAGACCCCGTTACACATTATTATCTGGGCATTTCATACCAGCAAACACATCGTCATGATAAAGCGATTACCGAATTCAAAAAAGCCATCGGCCTTAAGCCGGATTACTCTGAAGCACATAATTTCCTTGGCACGTTATACCTATCAAAGGGTCAGTATGACAATGCCATAGAAGAATTTCAGGCTGCTCTTACAAACGATCTATACGATACACCTGCAATCGCCTTGAATAATTTAGGGTGGACCTATTATAAAAAAGGAAACTATAAAAGAGCGGTTGAAACGTATAAAGAAGCATTAACGAGAGACCCGAACAATAGTATACCCTTCTTGATTTACAAGAATATGGGAGTGGCATACCTTGCTGACAATCAAAGCAATAATGCAATTCATCACCTGAAAGAAGCTCTTCGCATAGCTCCCTATATGGCGGAATCCCATTACTGGTTGGGAATGAGTTATTTAAAAAAGAGGGATGTGAAGAAAGCCATTCAGGAGTTACGGACAACCATCGAAATAAGCCCCGATTCAGAATTCGGACGAGAAGCACGGAAGCAACTTGACGCATCTCTTGAGAGCCGAAAGTAACAGATGTATGAACTGACTGTATTTACTGTCCATTTGATGCTTAAAGAAGTTTCCCATCGCAAACTGCGGAAGTTCTGCAAAATGTGATGAATAGTTTTATCGTGGTAACTTACTGTGTATTTTCAGTCTGTTCTTCCTTATTTTCTTTTCTTGACAGCTCCTGAAAATTACCCTAAGTTATCGAAGTTTTGCAAATAAGAACGTGAGAAACAAACGATGGCAACAAAGAAACAGAGAAGAACGAAGGCAACAAAAGCGAAACAAAAGAAGAAGAACCTGCGGATGTTCTTTTTATCCGTCATTCTAACCGTATCGGTAGGATTTCTTGTGTTCTTTTTTATATCCCTTTTCAATTATGTCTATCCTCCAGCAACAGGAACGGATGTTTCCGCCTCAAAGAGAGCAAAGCACAAGGTACAACTTTACTTTTCAGATACTAATGAACGCTTTCTCACTCCGGTAGCACGATACATCCCGAAGAGAAAGACCATAAGGGGACAAGCTGAGGAACTGACAAAGGCAATTCTTGAAGGTCCCAAGCAGGGCCTGATACGAACGTTTCCTGAAAATGTAAAACTCCAGAACGTAGATATAACAAAGGATGGAACGGCACTCATCAGCTTTGATAAAAATCTCATTGAGGCGCATCCCGGGGGAAGTACGAGCGAACTGATGACAATATACTCGCTGACAAACACCCTCATTCTCAACATCCCGAAGATCAAGAAAGTCAAACTTCTCGTCGATGGAAAAGAAATAGACACCATAAAAGGTCATATCAGCACACGAGATGCATTTCCCCTCAATAGAGAACTGATTACCCCGACTTCAACATAACGTTGAACTTTACTATAAGGTATCTATACAATAACGGATAGTTGTGGCATATGGCTTCGAAAAAAAAACTTGCAAACATTAGAAACATGGGAATCGTTGCACACATCGATGCAGGGAAAACAACGGTAACCGAAAGAATTCTATACTATACGGGGAAATCCCACAAAATGGGTGAGGTTCATAATGGTGAAGCCATCATGGATTGGATGCCTCAGGAGCAGGAGCGGGGCATAACGATTACATCGGCGGTCACCACCTGTGATTGGAATAATCACGAAATTCATCTTATCGACACACCCGGTCATGTCGATTTCACCATGGAAGTAGAACGATGCCTCAGAGTGTTAGACGGGGCATTAGTCGTATTTTGTGCCGTTGGTGGCGTTGAACCTCAATCGGAAACCGTCTGGCATCAGGCCGATAAATACGGTGTTCCGAAGATAGCATTTATCAATAAGATGGACCGGATCGGCGCTGATTTTTTCAGAACAATTGAAATGATGAGAGAACGATTTAACTCCACCCCGTTAATCATACAAATACCATACGTGCCGGACGGATATTTCGAAGGCTCAATTGATCTCATAAAACAGAAACTTATAACCTGGGATCAAGACAAACTCGGTCTTTCCTATGAACTGTCGGAAATACCCCCTGATGTGATGACTCAGGCGGAAACTTACAGGGAAAAACTTATTGAAACAATTGCCGAGACAGATGACACCATTGCCGAAAAATATCTTGAGGGAGATACTATCTCAGAAAAGGAGATTATTGATTCAATCAGAAAAGCAACGCTCTCTCTGAAAGTCGTCCCGGTACTCTGCGGTACCGCACTTCGAAATAAGGGAATTCAACCGGTTCTCGATGCTGTCGTCGATTTTCTCCCATCACCCGAAGATGTTCCCCCCGTCGAAGGTATAAATCCCAAAACGAACCAACCGGAAAAACGTATCAGCAATGACAAAGAATCCCTTTCCGCCCTTGCCTTTAAGGTTGTTATGGATGAAGGTCGAAAAATAACCTATCTTAGGATCTATTCCGGAAAGATTAAAGTCGGCGAGGATGTTTACAACGTTAACAGGGGGAAAAAGGAAAAAATTGCTCGATTACTCAAGATGCATGCCAATAAGAGAGAACGGGTCAATGAGACCGGCGCCGGCAGCATTCTCGCCGTTGTGGGATTGAAAAGTACCCTGACGGGGGACACGATTTGTGATGAAGCGCACCCGATTGTTCTTGAATCGATCGACTTTTATGAACCCGTCATAAGTCAGGCTATCGAAGCCAAGACCCCCGATGATCAGGAAAGATTATCCGTAGCACTGACAAAATTCACAGATGAGGACCCCACGCTGAAAGTAAAATATGATGAGGAAACGGCTCAGACCATCATCTCAGGAATGGGAGAACTTCATCTTGAGATCATTATTGATAGACTCATCAGGGAATTTAACACAAAAGTAAACATCGGTAAGCCGAAGGTTGTTTATCGGGAAACGATAGAAAAAATCGTCGATGTTGAAAGAAAATTCGAGCGGGAACTTGGTGAGAAGAAACATTTCGGTCATGTTAAACTTCATCTGGAACCTAACAGGAGAGGTTCCGGATTGCATCTCGTCAACGCAACGGATGGTGCTTCCATTCCCGATGATTTTATTCCGGGGATAGAAGAAGGTATCCGTGATGCTGCATTGAGTGGTGTTGTTGCCGGTTACCCGGTAACCGACATTACGGTGACGATATCGGGAGGCTCATTTAAGGAAGGCGAATCAACCGAAGTGGGTTACCGGATTGCTTCATCAACGGCATTTAAGGACGGATGTTCACAGGCTAACCCTGTCCTTCTCGAACCGATCATGATCGTTGACATTATTACACCGAGCGAATTTATGGGCGAGGTCATCGGGGACATCAATGCGCGAAGGGGAGAAGTCGAAAAAATAGAACACAAAGGTCCGATCAGTGAGATAAAGGCGCGAGTCCCTCTCAAGCGGATGTTCGGTTATTCCACCGATCTGCGATCAGCAACACAGGGGAGAGCCAACTTCTCAATGCAGTTTCTCCGATATGATAAAAGTTAATATAACTGGTATTCAATATATACAGACGTTATAATAATACCCATGTCATCGCAATCAAGAATAAAAAAAATTTTGAGGGTTCTCCGAAAAGAACGTTTTTTTCTGGTTGCATCAATAACGATCATCGTGATTTTATCATGTTCTATCGGAATTTACCTGTTCGAACATGACATAAAGGATTCTTCAATTCAATCTCTATGGGATGGAGTCTGGTGGGCTTTTGTCACCATTAGCACAGTAGGGTATGGTGACAAGATTCCCCTGTCCAACGCAGGAAAGATCGTAGGACTGGGCCTGATGATTTCAGGAATAGGTTTACTTTCTCTTGTTACTGCCACCATAGCATCCGTTTTTGTAGAGCAGAAAATTAAGGAGGGAAAGGGTTTGGAAACCATTAAAGAAAGAAATCATATCGTCATATGCGGTTGGAATAAATATACTGAAGATGTCCTTGAATGGCTTAATACATATGGCAATGAAGAAAACCCTTCCATAGTGCTGGTAAACGAACTCCCCGTTGATGACATTGATGCTCTCAAGCTGAAACACGAAAAATGCAACTTACGATTTATACGGGGAAATCATACCTATGAAGATGCACTTACAAGAGCCAACATCAAGAGAGCGAAATTTGTCATATTGATGGCCGATCTTTCCGGTCCGCACAGCAAGGATAGGGCCGATGAACGTACAATCCTCTCAGCGCTTACGATAAAATCATTAGCGCCAAAGACAAAGATTGTAGCCGAACTTCTTGACGGTGATAACAAACCGTATCTTAAAAGGGCAAATGTTGACGAAATTATCATAATCGGAGAGCATGTAGCTTCTCTCCTTGCCAGCGCGGTCAGCCACCCCGGTCTTCCCAAAGTATTCTCTCGCATCCTCTCCATTGATGATAACAATAAACTTTGTCGAGTGGAAATCCCCGGTCAATTTGTAGGAAAGACATTTCAAGAACTGTCCGAGTTTTTTAAAGAAAAAAGGGATTCCATTCTGATCGGTCTCCTGAAAGAAAAGAAATCAATGAAATTGGAAGATATGCTATCAGACGACACATCAATTATTGAAACATTTATCAAAGAAAAGATAAGGGAGTCCAAAAAAGAGCTGTTTTATGAGCAGGAGCAAATCAAGGTAATCATAAATCCAGATGATGATGAGATTATAGGCACGGGCGATTATGCCGTTGTACTGAGTAAGCTCGAACCAAAACGCTTGTAGAAAGGCGTATATGTCACGAGGAGACAGGTCGTGGAAAAAGAAATATCCCTCTTTAAAGAAATGAAACTCTTTAATAATCTGAGTGAAGAAAAGATACAAAAAGTACTTGGCATTTGCACCAAAGTCAGTTTCCCGGAAAATACCATTATTATGCAGGAGGGAAAAACCGGCGACACCATGTATATGATCTTGGAAGGTGACGTCGAGGTTGTCAAAACACTTGTCCCGGAAGGAATGGATCTGGACGAAGATGAAAAAATTGGAAATAAGGTTTTTACCAAATTAAAAGCCGAAGACCACCCTGTGTTTGGTGAAATAAGCCTCTTTGAAGAATCCAGACGAACGGCAACGGTTAAAACACTCTCAGATTGCACATTCTATGAAATTAACAAAGACGATTTTCTTCGACTTGCCGAAAAAGATTATGAACTCGGTTATCAAATTGTTCTCAATATCGCCAAAATGGTTTGTTCACGATTGAGAAAAGCCGATGAAGATGTGATCAAACTGTCCACCGTATTGAGCATCGTCCTGAAAGAAACGTAATTCGTGCTTCGAGCTGCATTTGTCAATCCGCAAAATCTGATAATTCGATTCAGACCGGTCATGTTCATACAGTCATTATAGAAACACAATCCTCGAACCTTTCAATGGAGCATTTATTTCTTGATAACTAAATTCATTTGACTTTTTTTCTTTTCTGTCATAGGAAGTAACCACTGTGCACTTTGTGAACACCTGAGTAAAACTATGAAATAGTAAGAGTGAACCATGTACGATTTTTTCTACTCTACCGAAAGAATTCTTGAAGGTTTCTTCACTATCAGTACATTTCTGACTTCTCCGTCTCGAGTCGATGATATCCTTCAAAAAATATTGGACGAAGTTGTTGTCATGATGGGATTCCAAAGGGGTATTATCTGTCTCTTCGATGACACCAAGCAATATCTAATCACAAAAGTCGTAAAAAATTACAGTTCTGAAGAGGCCAAACGTGCATTTTCCATCAACTTGGACATAATGAAACACGACTGTCTTGAAACGAGAGTGGCAAAGAGTGGTTACTATATCGCCCTTGAAGATTCGGAGAGAGATCCGCGTATCACTGAAACTGATCGTAAGATTACACAATTCTATAAAAGAGGTTCTACCTTTTACGCCGCCCTTAAATTAGAAGACGAGGTTATCGGTATCATTTGTCTCTGGTCCAAAAGGAAAACTAAATTTTCCGCTGACGAAATAAACATCCTCCTTACATTTGCAAACCAGATCAGTATCGTCATACATAATACGCGTCTCTTTGAGGATAACCGAAAGAAAATCAAGAGATTGTTGATCCTGCAAGAAGCCGTTTCTCAGCTCAATGCAAATTATGTTTTAGATAGTATTCATAAAATTGTTATCGATAATGCTTTAAAGATAGGCGAAGCAGACGATGCATTAATCTACTTTTTGGACATCAAAAAAGATAAGCGTCTGATCAGTAACGGCGAAAATGTTTTCACAGAAGACGAACAGGACTACTTAACAAAGATCGACCACAGCATTATAAAAATTGCTCTTGATACTGATGACAGAATAATCAAAAACGCCGCCCCCTTATTAAACGATTCTGACACCCTGCCTGTATACGATCAATGCCGCTCTGAGATAGCCATTCCTCTCAAAATAACAGACAAGTTCAAAGCGGTTCTCTATCTTGCCAAGAAAATGGGTGTTTTCGTTCAAGATGAGATTAATGTTCTGGATATTCTCGTTAATAACGCTGCCGCATCATATGACAATGCCATCATGCATTCTCTTCTCTCCCTTGAAGCAAAAACTCTCAAGACGAAAGTTGAGATGCTGCAGCAACGGGAAGACAAATTGTTGGGATTTCATGACATTATCGGCAACTCAAAGAAAATGCAGGGTATTTTCCACGTCGCAAATGAGGTTGCAAAACACGATACAAACGTACTGATTCAAGGTGAGAGCGGTACCGGTAAGGAGTTGATTGCCCGTGCCATTCACAGGCAGAGCAATAGGAAATCCAAACGTTTTGTTGATGTTAATTGTGCTGCCATACCCGGTACGTTATTAGAAAGCGAACTGTTTGGCTATGAGGCAGGTGCCTTCACTGATGCCCGTCGACGAAAAATCGGTCTTCTCGAATACGCTCATGGTGGGACTTTGCTTTTAGATGAAATAGGGGATATGGGCCTTCAAATTCAGGCGAAATTTCTGCGAATGCTTGAAGATGGCTATATCAGGAGGCTTGGTGGAACAGAAAATATTCCCATCGATGTTCGATTTATATTTTCAACAAACAAGGACTTGAGCCGGATGGCAGCAAGCGGTTCTTTTCGCGAAGACCTCTTCTACCGGATAAGTGTCGTCCCTGTTACGTTACCACCTTTGCGGGAAAGGGAAAATGACATTATTCTGCTTGCGCAGCATTACATTAATGAATTCAATAATAAGTTCAATAAGAAGGTAAAAAGATTTTCGAAAGAAGCGGAAGAAATATTGGTAAAATACACGTGGCCGGGAAATGTTCGAGAACTCAAGAACATAATTGAACGTGTTATGATACTTCAAAATGTCAGCAGCTCGATTACACCGGATGATCTACCATCCGAGATTAAGACTGCCGTTGCAAAACCAATGACAATGAACATTGATGAATATTCATCGTACGGCTCTTCATATCCCATTGATTACAAGGTCTTAATAGATCAATTGACGACGAGTATCAAAGAAAAAATACTCATCCGAACACTCGAATCATGTAATGGAAACAAAACAGCTACGTCACAACGTCTGGGAATTTCACGATACACCTTGCTTCGTGAACTCAAAAAGATTGAAAAGAAGGAAGAACCTTCAAAAGAAATGCCGATACCAAAAATATAAGCGTGCGAATATCGACCCATTCGTTTGATATACGCACATCGCTCTATGGCTTGCAATCACCACTTTTCCCCCAATTTCTTTACATATCTGTGCGATATACGCACTTTTTCGCCCTTTAGCGGTGGTCCCTATACTTTTTAATCTATCAATAAAGACTTTTTTTGTTTCTTTTTCTTGCCGCAAGAAACTTAACCAATTGATATTATGAATTAAATAATTATACTGCTTTTGGAGCGTTTCGGGGCATATGGCATACTATTTGCTATCTTATAAAATAAATTCGGAAATTAAGGCCTCCATGGAGGATCGTAATAAAAAGAAATATATGGGATATGAAAGTTCGTTGCTCTTTCCAACGGAAAACAAAAACGACAGATCAAATTTCTTCATATCAGATAGCGACGATTCAAACGAAGAGTTCTTTGAAGCGAAAGCAGAAAAAGATAAAAAGAAGCATAGCAAGGTAAGTGACATTTTTTTTCTGTCAGATTACCCTTGGGAAGAATAAAAACAAAAATACTGCGAATTGCCTAGCGGTGGGTGGTTTTAAGTTCCCTCCTTTCCACCCACCGGCCCCCTGCCAATAACCCGGGCAGTTTTCATAGAGCCACTGCTTGGTTTTTATATTACTCGGTGATAGGCCACGGCCTATCACCTTTTTTTGTACCCGACACTTTCAGCAGTACCGTTTTCATCATTCCTGAGTAAAGACACCTGTGACGAAAACTGCATAGCAGTAATTTGCCCGCAGTTTGTACCGCTCTCATACGTTAAACCTGAAGTATACAATATCTCCATCCAAGATAACGTAGTCTTTCCCCTCGACCCTCATAAGGCCTTTGTCTCTGGCAGCCGAAAGGCTGCCTGCCCTGTTAAAATCCTCATAACTAACAACTTCGGCTCGGATAAAACCTCTTTCCATGTCAGTGTGTATTTTTCCCGCGGCTTGAGGGGTTTTTGTTCCCTTCTTGAGTGTCCACGCACGAAGTTCAGGCCCCGTCGTCGTATAAAATGTAATAAGATCGAGTAAAGCATAACCGGACCTGACCAATTTCTGAAGTCCCGACTCCTCAAGACCAAGATCCATCAAGAATTCTTTTCTTTCCTCGAACGGCAGTTCTGCTATTTCAGCTTCCATGTCTCCACATATCGTAACGACACCCGCCCCGTCCCTTTCGGCAATTGCCTCAATTTCTTTCACATAAATCCCTTCACCCTTCAGGACGGATTCACTTACATTGGCGGCATATAACACTTTTTTGTCTGTAAGAAGATGCAGATCACAGAGAATCTCTAGTTCTCCTTCATCAAGCGTTATACTTCGAGCAGCAATACCCTTTCCCAGACCATCTTCCAGTTTATGACAGGCTTTCAACACCCGAGCATGCTGTTTATCCTTCGACTTTGCCAGTCTTTCAACCTTTACAATTCGTTTTTCAACGGTCTCCAAATCTGCCAGCATCAGCTCTGCATTAATAATCTCGATATCCCGTACTGGATCGACGGGACCATAAATATGAGCAACGTCAGGATTATCGAAACACCGCACGATTTGTACGACGGCATCAACATCCCTGATATGTCCGAGAAACTTATTTCCCAGACCCTCTCCTTTACTGGCACCTTTTACAAGACCGGCAATATCAACAAACTGCATTGTCGTACAGGTGGTCTTGGGAGGTTTGATAATTCCGGATATGATTTCGAGCCTCTCATCAGGAACCTGGACGATTCCCACGTTAGGATCGATTGTGCAGAAGGGATAGTTTGCAACCTCAGCTCCGGCTGCACTCAGGGCATTGAATATAGTCGATTTACCGACATTGGGAAGGCCAATAATGCCACACCGAAAACCCACGTCACACTTCCTTTCCACTGAAAATGTTATAAATTTCGGAGAAGCGATTGATCCAACGTTTTTATGAACTCAGAAACGTGAATACCCCGCTTCTAAACGGGGGTGAAATGTTTACCTGCTGAAGGCAGGTATAAATACAGCAAACATTCCTTAGGATGCCCCGCCTTTAGGCGGGGAGTTTCATTATCGTTTCCTCACACGCTGGTTTTGATAGTGACTCCCGAATCTGCTTTCGAACGTAAATGCTTTTTCAGAACCTGTCAATAAAAAAAGGAGGTGGACAACGTCCACCTCCCGTAGATACGTATATTGTTACACTTTAATAATTAGCCGCCATATATCATACGATATCCGGCCACAATCGCCGGAGCGGTAACCAGTGACACGACGGACATCAGCTTGATCAGGATGTTCATTGACGGTCCCGATGTATCTTTGAAAGGATCGCCAACGGTATCACCGATGACACCAGCCTTGTGTGCATCAGAACCTTTACCGCCGAAATTACCCTGCTCGATATATTTCTTTGCATTATCCCATGCACCACCGGCATTTGCCATGAGAAGACCAAGGATAACACCGGTCAGTGTCGCGCCCGCAAGGAATCCACCGAGAGCTTGCGGACCAATCAAAATACCCACAAGGACCGGAGTAATGACAGCCATACAACCGGGAACGATCATTCTCTTCAGTGCTGCCGTTGTGGCAATATCCACACAACGGTTCGTATCCGGAGGCGTTGTACCTTCCATGATTCCGGGGATCTCCCTGAACTGCCTTCTGATCTCGTTGATCATTTCAAAGGCCGCATCTCCCACGGCCGTCATCGTCATGGCGGCCAAAAGACAGGGAATCAAACCGCCGAGGAACACACCGGTGATAACGTGCGCCTCCGTAAGGTCAAGGGCAAACTTCTCAAAACCGGGAAAGGTCCGGACTGTGGCAGTATAAGCTGCAAACATTGCCAGGGCGGTCAGTGCTGCCGAACCGATAGCAAACCCTTTACCGATAGCGGCCGTCGTGTTGCCAACAGCGTCGAGACCGTCGGTAATTTCCCTGACATGGGGGGGCATATGAGCCTGCTCTGCAATACCTCCTGCGTTATCAGCGATGGGCCCATAACTATCGACGGACATGGTCATACCAACCGTACCCAGCATTCCGACACCTGCAATGGCAATACCGTAAAGACCACAGGTTATATAAGATAACCAGATCGCCATGGCAATACAGAAAACGGGAGCGGCCACACTTTCAAGACCGACGGCAAAACCACTTATAATGGTTGTTGCAGAACCTGTCTGTGAAGCCTCTGCTATTCTCCTGATAGGCCCATGAGCCGTATAGTATTCAGTGATACCACCAATCAGCATACCGGCAACAATACCAAGAAGAACTGCCCAGAAAGGTCCCATGGGTCCGATCATCCCCAAGCTCTTCAGATATTCTGCAGACATACCTGCGGTTATATATTTGACCACAAAAAACGACGCAATGATAAAGAGAATTCCCGCAATATAAAGGGAATTACTCAATGCCGATTGAGGTTTCATGTTCTTAAGGAAATTAAACAGGCCGATGCCGATAACCGATGAAAAGAGTCCGACAATGATGAACAACATGGGCAGCATCATCCACTTCATTGCCATTCCTTCAACACCCAGTCCCATTGTCGCACCGATTGCAATTGCCGCGATGACGGAACCGCAGTAAGACTCATACAGGTCTGCGCCCATACCGGCGATATCGCCTACGTTGTCTCCCACGTTATCAGCGGTAACACCGGGGTTTCTCGGATCATCTTCGGGGATTCCCGCTTCTACCTTACCGACCAGGTCGGATCCCACGTCTGCCGTTTTGGTAAAGATACCGCCACCGACACGGGCAAAGAGGGCGATCGAAGATGCACCCATGGCAAAACCATTGATGACCACCGGATCCTTCTCAGCGAAGAAATAGAAGAATATTCCAAGTCCCAGCAATCCGAGAGAGGCAACAGAAAGACCCATAACCGATCCGCCGAAGAAGGCGACTGTCAATGCTCTTCCCTGTCCGTATTCCCTGGCTGCTTCAGCTGTCCTTGCATTGGAAAGGGTCGCAGCCTGCATACCGAACACCCCAGCCAATAATGAACCGACAGCACCTGCCAGGAATGCTACGGAGGACATCCTGTTTCCCAGGGCAAAGAAGAGGATAGCAAATACTACAACGATAAAGATCGCTATGATCTTGTATTCTCTTTTCAGAAACACCATAGCTCCGGCATGAATTCTTTCCATGATTTCCACCATGACTTCATTTCCCGGAGAGAATTTCATCACGTATTTGTAAATTATGAACGCCAAGACCAATCCAATGACGCCCCACAACCACGCATAATCTACTAAAAATTCCATAACCTATACTTATACCTCCTTGCTTGAATTTTGTGTACCTCTAACATTAAATTTATTCATAGCCGTCTGAGTACCTGACGAAAGAATCTCACCTACCGCATCACATGCCCTCGCAATAAGGTGGGGCAACATTTTCATCTCGTCCTCAGAAAAACGTCCAAGCACATATTGCTCAACCATCTCTTTCCGGTCAGGTTTGTCAATACCTAATCGAACCCTGACAAAATCCGGTCCACCGAGACGATCAATCATAGAACGTAGTCCTTTGTGTCCTCCGTCACCGCCACCCATTTTGATTCGGATATCGTTAAATGGAAGATCCAAATCATCATGTACTACTATCACTTCCTCCGTGTGAACCGCAAAAAAACGGACAAACTTCTCAACAGCAACTCCGCTGAGATTCATAAAGGTTTGAGGTTTTACAAGAACAACGGAACAATCAGAGACAACTCCTTTTCCCATCAAGGAATCAAATTTCTTACGATGAATATCAATGTTGAACCTTTTTGCCAGCGATTCCAGTACAAGAAACCCCACATTATGCCTGCTGTGAGAATATTCCTTTCCCGGATTGCCCAATCCAACAATCAGCCTCACCGAACACTCTTTCTGGGCTGCGCCATGTATAACGATGAACAGTTATTCTTCGGCATCACCCGCTTGTTCCTCAGACGCCGGTGTCTCTTCAGACACCCTTTCCTCGGGAGTTTCTATCTCCACACCACCGATACCGGCTGCCGCCATAGCTGCCCTTGTCATTGAAACAGTTGCCACAACAACATCTTCAGGATCGAGCGCTTTAACTCCCTCTTTGAGCGTAATATCTCCAATTTTGACAGAATCACCTATTTTAAGATTACTCACATCAATTTCAATCATTTCAGGAAGTGTGGACGGAAGTCCCGATATTTTCAATTCCCTCTTCAACATACTCAACTCGCCTCCCTCTTCTACGCCGGCCGCCGTCCCGGTCACGTAAATCGGGATATCAATCGTAAGGTCTGCATCCATCCTGATTTCGTAAAAATCGGCGTGGTCAAGTCTCTTCTTCAATGTGTTGATTTGGATATCTTTTAAAATGGAGAGCTTTTCCGTCTTTTTCTTACCATCCTCTATTTCAAGTTTAACAAAGACACTTTCTTTCCTTATCTTTTCCAATACCTTCTTCAAATCGAATGACCTGACCGTCAGCATAATGGGTTCTGTTTGAAAACCGTAAATAATTGCCGGGGTCAATCCCTCTGCCCGTAATCGTCGCGAAGGTCCCTTTTTTCTTTCTCTTCTCACCTGGGCATTTAATGTAATCGTTTCCATTTGTTACTCCTAAACAAAGAGCGAGCTTACTGACTCGTTATAGTAAATTCGTTTTATTGCTTCACTTAATAATCCTGAGATCGAGAGGACCTTAATCTTACCGCATGACTGTGCTTCCTTTTTGAGGGGAATTGTATCTGTTACAATAACTTCTTTCAATGCAGACAAAGATATTCTGTCGATAGCCGGACCCGAAAGTACCGGATGGGTACAACATGCAACAACATCAATAGCTCCGCCCTCCTTTACGGCATGGGCTGCCTGAACCATGGTACCTGCCGTATCAATCATATCATCGAGAATGATAGCCATTTTTCCTTCAACATTTCCGATCAAATTCATTACTTCCGATTCATTCGGCGCATCCCTTCTCTTGTCAACAATAGCCAGGTAAGCTCCCAGCTTCTTTGCAAATGCCCTTGCTCGCACCACACCGCCCGTATCCGGTGAAACAACAACAAGTTTGTTTTCAGAATATTTGGTTCTAATGTATTCAAGTAAAATCGGCTGTGCATAGAGATTATCCACAGGAATATTGAAAAATCCCTGTATTTGTCCTGCATGGAGATCAACCGACAACATTCTCGATGCACCTGCCGTCGTGAGGAGATCTGCAATGAGTTTCGCCGTAATCGGTGTTCTAGGTTCAGCTTTTCGATCTTGTCTTGCATAGCCATAGTAGGGAATAACAGCCGTAATCCTATCGGCCGATGCTCTTTTCAGGGCATCGATGATAATGAGAAGTTCCATCAGGCTGGTATTGATCGGTACACATGTCGATTGAATAATGAATACATCCATTCCCCTGACGTTTTCTTTTATTTCAACCCATGTCTCACCGTCACTGAAAGTTGAAACAATAGCTTCACCAAGTGTGATGCCGAGTTGTTCACAGATTTTTATTGCGATCTCCGGGTTGGAGTTCCCTGAAAATAATTTCATTCTTTCAAGCATGGTCTCATGTCTTACTTTTAAAATTGGCTGGGGCGGGAGGATTCGAACCTCCGAATGCAGGAACCAAAGTCCTGTGTCTTACCGCTTGACGACGCCCCAGTACTCGTCAAGACATCATATCACTAACCTTGTGCGATCTCCTAAAGAGAATGAACCGTAAATACCAAGCCTATGTTTGCCCTGCGTAACGTCTCTTCCGCAGTACGAGCATTTTCTTCATTTTTAAAGATTCCGAATACTGTCGGCCCGCTCCCCGACATTAAAGACCCGAGAGCTCCTGCTGACATGAGTAACTCCTTTATATCCCTTACGACGGGGTGAAGTCCAAAAGTTACTTTTTCGAGATCATTAGAAAGCTTTTGTGTAATGTGTGACACTTTTTCAAGTCGGGGGATGTTATATTTTATTACCTCTTTTGTCAATCCCAATTTTAAATTTTCATACACCTTTTTTGTTGACACTTCAAAACCCGGATTAACAAGGACGAACCACATTGGAGGAATCTCATCTGCAACTTGGAGACGTTCTCCGACTCCAAAGGCCCAGGCAGTTTTTCCATATATAAAAAAGGGGATATCTGCTCCTATTTTTAATCCGATGTTAATAAGATCTCTTGTGCTCAAATGACATCCGATCATATCATTTAAGGTAACGAGGGTTGTCGCAGCGTTTGAGCTCCCACCACCCAGACCTGCCGCAATAGGAATCTTCTTCTTTATTTCAATTTCTACCCCTGAAGAGTATGAAACATAAGAAAAAAGGGCCTGGGCGGCCCTGTAGACGATATTATCTTCATTCTCGGGCAATGAACTGCCCGGACTCTTCACGACAATGGTATCACCGGTAAGGGAAAACATCATCTCATCGCTAAGACTGATTGTCTGCATCAGTGTTGCAAGATCATGATAGCCGTCTTCCCTTCTTCGTAAAACCTTCAGAATGAGATTTATTTTGGCCGGTGAATTTCGTATAATTTTCATTTTTTGCTTTCTTTTATATATCTCATTCTCAGTTCATACAGTATCCCGTCCAACAAACCCTGCTCGTTTCCATCAAGATTCCCTATCGTCTTCTCCTGCAACGTAGCCAGGATGTCAATGGTCTGTTTCGCAGCGGGAAGATTCCTCGCCGTCTCTCCCGTCGCAGGATCCTGAAAGTCGCCAAAGTGGAAAAGAACCGAAGTATGGAGTGAAAGGAGAAATGTCGCAAAATTGATCTCCGGCAATGGGGCAGTATTTTCTCTTACCTCTCCGTCGACCCTCTGTTTTTCCTTTTCGGCAGCTTCCAGTTTAACCTCTTCCTTTTCCAGAGATGGTTTTTCTTTCTCCTCTTTTACTGCCTCGGGTTTCACATCGCCTTTGTCTGTAAACATCCTCTTGTCTTTAACAGCAAATCCTTTGTCTTCATTATTCTCAGTCATTTTCCCCCTCCACGCTTTCGCTTTTTTCACATTACGTGTCGGATTTCCGATTAAATCTTCGACTAACCGATTTTATTAACATAAATGATATGAAATGTCCAAGAATTAGCTGTTAGCTATCAGCGGTCTGCTATAAGTAATAAAAATTTAAAAAGGCCGCTTCGAATGAAGTATCGAAAACGGCCTCTCCATAATCTCTTATTTTTCAATAAGCTGAGGGCTTAGCGCGACGAGCTGTCTCAATGTGGCTTTATACCGCGCAACCGCTCTATTCTCTTTTCAATGGGCGGGTGGGTGCTGAAAAGATTTGCAAAAGACTTCGCAGTCAAGGGATTTACCGTAAACAGATGGGCAGTTGCAGGACTGGCCTTCATGGGAACTGCCTTTGAAGCGGATGAGAGCTTTTCAAGGGCACTGGCAAGACCGTAAGGTTTCCCCGATATCCGTGCACCGCCCTCGTCGGCCATATATTCCCGTGAACGGGAGATCCCCATCTGGATCAACATTGCAGCAATCGGGGCCAGGATTGCCATGAGGATGAGCCCCACGATTCCTCCCCCGTCTTCATCATCACCTCCGACACCAAAGATAGCTGCCCATTTCGCCATACTTGCCAGCATCATGACAGCCCCGGCCAATGTCGCTGCAATAGAACCGATCAACATATCTTTGTTTTTTATGTGGGTCAGTTCATGGGCAAGAACTCCTTCCAGCTCTTCTCTGTTCAGGATTCGTAAAATGCCCTCAGTCACCGCAATCACCGCGTGCCGTTCATTTCTTCCGGTGGCAAAGGCATTCGGTGTATCCCCGGGAACGATATAAATTCGTGGCATCGGGAGGTCTGCTCTCAAAGCCAGATTCTTCACGATCATGTAAAGTTCAGGGGCTTCACGTTCCGATACTTCGCGAGCCCTGTACATGGATAAAACAATCTTATCCGAAAACCAGTAGCTGCCGAAATTCATGATCATTGCAAAAATAAATGCAATAACGATCCCCTGCTGCCCGCCGAAATATCCCCCGATCAGCAGGAGAAGACCCGTCAATGCACCAAGTAAAATGCCTGTTTTTACTGTATTCATTCTTCTATCCCCTTTAATTAATGCTTAATTTTGAATTCTTAATGTTTCAATTCAAAATTTATTTCTTATTCAATGTTATCTTGCCATCGACGGTAACATCAACCACAAGTACGTCGCCTTCCGCAAATTCACCTTCCAGAATCTTCATTGCCAGTTCATCCTCAATATTCTTCCGTATGGCTCTTTTCAGCGGCCGTGCCCCGTACGTAGGGCTATAACCCAGCTGTGCAATATGATTCTTAGCCCTGTCCGTCAATTCTATAGTCAATTTCCTATTCTGAAGCCTCTTTTGAAGCAGGCTCATCTGGATGTCAATAATAATATCAATATCACTCATCGTTAATGACCGGAAGTTAATGATATCATCAATTCTGTTTAAAAACTCCGGTCTAAAGGTTGTCCTGAGGCTTTCCATCGTCCTTTGCTGCCGTTCTTCTTCGCTCAGTGTAAGCTCCTGTATCCATTGACTCCCGACATTTGATGTCATAATCGCTATTGTATTTTTAAAATCAACGGTGCGACCGTGTCCATCAGTCAATCGTCCATCATCCAGAATCTGTAACATGATGTTGAATACGTCCTGATGTGCCTTTTCTATTTCATCAAACAGCAGCACTGAATAGGGCCTTCTCCGAACGGCTTCCGTGAGATAGCCGCCTTCATCATATCCGACATAGCCCGGAGGTGCACCGATCAATCTGGAAACCGAATGCTTTTCCATAAACTCGGACATGTCGATTCTGATCATAGCCTGCTCATCGTCAAACATGAATTCTGCAAGCGCTTTCGCAAGCTCTGTCTTCCCTACTCCTGTCGGTCCCATGAATATAAATGATCCGATGGGCCGATTCGGGTCCTGAAGACCCGATCGGGCACGCCGTAATGCATTTGATACGGCATGAATTGCATCATCCTGGCCGATGACTCTCTTATGTAACCTCTCTTCCATGTGGATCAGCTTTTCCACCTCAGTCTCCATCATCCGGGCTACCGGGATGCCGGTCCAGTTTGCAACAACTTCCGCCACATCCTCCGCATCGACCTCTTCCTTCAACATCTGTCGTTCTGCCTGAGCTTCCGAGAGCTTCTGCGTTCTTTCCTCCAGTTCTTTATTCAATGCGACCAGCTTCCCATATCGAATCTCTGCCGCTTTCGCCAGATCGCCTTCCCGTTCCGCATTTTGCTCGGCCGTCTTGAATTCCTCAATTTTTTCCTTTATTTCCTGTATGTTTCTGATGGCTTCCTTTTCATTGAACCAGTGTATCTTCATCTCATCTCTCGTCGCCTTCAAGTCAGCCAGTTCCTTCTCCAAATGGCTGAGTCGTTCACGTGAGGATTTATCGCTTTCTTTTTTTAATGATTCCCTTTCGATTTCGAGCTGAATAATTTTTCGCTCCAATTGATCTATTTCTGCCGGCATACTGTCAAGCTCGATTCTGAGACGAGATGCGGACTCGTCGATCAGGTCCACTGCCTTATCGGGAAGGAACCTGTCTGTAATATACCGGTCTGACAGGGTTGCGGCAGCTATAATGGCAGCATCCTTAATTCTCACTCCATGGTGAACCTCATAACGCTCTTTCAAACCCCTCAAAATTGCCACCGTATCTTCAACGGTCGGTTCCTTTACATATATCGGTTGGAATCTCCGTTCAAG
>JAFGQS010000080.1 GCA_016935565.1 Deltaproteobacteria bacterium | reverse complement strand
TCAATAATATTACCGCCGATCATGTCATCCGCCCCGGCGACAAAATCCTGGTCAATCCGGGAACCGCCGATTGAGTTACGGAATAATTTCCGTCGTTTCCTTTAAAAAATCATAGACGGCCCGCTGAAACCCGGCGGGGTTATCCGTATGAACAGGATGAGATGCCTCCGGAATTTCCACAAACCTGCCCTCCGGAATGGCTCCTGACATTGCTTCAGCTGCCTGTCGAGACATGACACGGCTTTCCTGTCCCCGTATTACAAGAGTGGGGCATATAATATCACCAAGACAGGGTCGGAGATCGTAACGGTCAAAGTGGTACAGAACTTCTCTATCATACTGGGGCTTGAACGTGCCGTCCTCTTCTCGATCAATTGCGAACAAAGCAATTTTATAAAGGAGGTCCTGGTCTGCATGGGGACTGTTTGTCCCCATCCATCGAACATACTCTTCAATAGAATTATAACAGGTCGGCAGATCATGATAGAGATTATGGAGATATCTCTTATTCCATTCGGGCGGACACGGCTCAATATCTGCGTGGATAAGACCCTTCACCTTATCGGAACGCAGGGACGCATAGCGTGTCGCATGGAGGGCTCCCATTGAGTGTCCCATGAGTATGATGTCTTCAAGGTGAAGATTATTGACGACGGCATCAAGATCGCTCACATAGTCATCGCAGCTATAGGCCGGTGGTACCGCCCAGGTACTGCGACCGTGGCCCCGCTGATCGATGGCAATAACTCGTATTCCTTCAGGTAGCCTGCTGACCACATGATCCCATATGTGGGCATTGTCACCGATACCATGGAGGAGCACGATCGATTCGGAACTAGTACCTTCCCAGTCAAGGTAATGCAACCGCATGTTATGAACATGTATATAGTGAGACTCGGGTTTTTTGACCATGGCAGCACACAACCCTGTTGTTCTTTATACTTAATGAAACGTCATCGTAGTAAATACGAAGCAGAATATCAATAGTCAAACAAACATATCTTTAAAAATCGGACTACAGCAATCTCCCTTTCATTTCAAATGACGAGCATGATGCATCGGTATCATCAATTTGAGTCGGTCATGAACAATTGCATGACACGTCATGGAATTCAGATAGAACCATACCATCGGGAAAAAGCGATTGACCTTTTTATATCATTCACTTAGACTACTACTATATATGATCAACACGCCCCGTAAAATGTAACTGCCATACAGTCGTTTTATTTTGCAGAAAGTCACAGCTGCTATGTTTGATACGGCATTAGAATTTTTTAAAAATTTCATATCCGGGCTGAAAGACCCATGGTTATGGTTGTTTGTCACAATAGCAATTGTGTTGCTCTCCGTAATCCTTGCGGCCAGATTTATCGCACGGATCGCCCCATTTAAGAATCACCAGAAAGTCATATGGGCCATTGATATTGTCTTCGTACCATCGTTAGTCCTCTGTGCCGAAGTTGTCATCAAGAAAATCGTCGGACCCGAGGCCGAATCCGTGATCCGTACTATCGGGTTGGCTTCAGCCAGCATCCTCTGGTTTGTCGCTGCATGGCTGCTCACACGAGGGATCAAGCTCTTTCTTTGGGCAACAACGTTTAAGGAAAAAACGGGAACGGAAAGCCCCCTTCTTGTTCGAAGTCTCGTCGCGGCTGCAATCTATATCATTGCTCTCTATGGTATCTGGACGTCCGTTTTCAACCGAGAAGTTACAGGTCTCCTCGTCTCGACCGGTATTATCGCCGCGGTACTGGGTCTTGCTCTCCAGAGTGTTCTATCCGACCTTTTCTCAGGACTCGCAATCACTATTGAAAGTCCCTACCGAGTCGGCGACTGGATAGAGCTCAGTAACGGTGTAATCGGAAAGGTCGTTGATATCACGTGGCGATCGACTCGTCTTCTGTCATGGAATAACAGTATTTACGTTGTACCGAATAACGTGGCTGCAAGCAGCATCATTCATAATTACGATCAGCCGGAAAAACCATATGCCTACTGGGTCCATGTCTCGGTCGATGCCAATGTTCCGACCGCTACTGTTCTTCAGCTTCTCACGGAAGCGGCCCTTACATGCAAAAGTGTCCTCAGACATCCGCTACCCACTGTTCGAATCAGTGACGGCACGACCCAGCCTTTTAAATATTCGGTCTATGTCCACTTTCAGGATTTCTCTTCCCGTTGGGCCGGCAGAAGCGATCTGTTCGCAAAGATCGAATCTCAATTATCCAAAGCAGGCATCTCTCCCGCTACTGTAAAATACGAAATCGACATGAGAGAAGCACCTGTTGAAAAAGTCCGGATACCCGGTGTCCTGGAACATCTCCGCGAAACACATATATTCAAACCTCTTTCCGAAGACGACATCCAGACAATAGCAGGGTCCTGTTCGATCAGAACATTTCATCCCGGTGATATGATTATTCACAAGGGTGATACGGATACCTCTCTGTTCATTATCTCATCAGGCGTTGTTTCAATCCTGGGAACAGACGAAAGGGGTTACAACGCAGAATTGGCTCGGTTGAGTACGAATGACTGTTTCGGAGAAATGTCACTGCTGACGGGAGAACCACGATCGGCAACCGTGAAGTCACTGACCACCGTCGAAGCAATTAATGTACCGAAGGAAGCGATTGAACCTGTCCTGACAGCAAAGCCGGAATTGAGTGACAAACTCGCACAGGTAATGGCAGATCGTCGCCATGAAACGGAAAAAATTATCGGTGCACGGGAACGGGAGCTTACTGACATGCAGGCAAAATCATATGTCGCCAGAATCCGTGCTTTTTTTGGCATCGGTGATGTTTAAGACCAAATGCTGCAACACCTTATTACCGTCAATTGAAAAAGTCAGGCGAGATGATAGAAATATCGGGGTTATCATAGAGTTACAGGGAAAGATATGAAAGAAAGCCCATCAATTGCTCGTCTGCCGTGAGTTTTTCAATGGACTGTCATTCTGCAGCTGTTCCTTCACCAGATTACTCACCGTCTCAACCCTTTTATTTGACCAGCGGAGATATTTTCCCAGACGAACAGCCATCTCATAGCTCAAACTGTCGTGCTTCATATAGATTTTTTTGCCATCTTTTTCGACGCGGACAAAGGGTCGAGCAACGTTATGCAGAAGTGCCGCCCATCGTACATTAATGTCTCGTGGCGTTGATGATGTTACATGCACAGTGTGTTGCCATAGATCACCGTCGCCATGTATACTATCCTGATCGTAATTTTTCTGCAGGGACAGTTCGGGAATCATATAACGAAACAGCCCCATATCCATAAGATCGTTCAATCCCCGGTCGACTGCGGGTGCAACAAGTAAATTATCCAGTTCGGCAACCCATCGCTCTTTACTGACGTTCAAAATTGTGTAACAGAGCCGGGCCGCTGATTCAAATGTCACCCGATCTATGGTGAATCCGAGCTGAGCGGAAAATCTCGCAGCCCTGAGCATTCTTAAGGGATCTTCTTTGAAACGTAAGGCCGGATCTCCGACACATTTGATTATCTTTTTCTCAATATCTTCTCTGCCGTTAAAGGGATCAATGATTTCTTCCCCCTTTTTTGCAATTGCATTGATGGTGAAATCCCTTCTGCCCAGGTCTGATTTTATGTCGTTAACAAACTCAACGTCCGGTTTTCTGCTTCCATCTCGATATCGTTCGGTTCTGAACGTGGTAATTTCAACCAGATGTCCGCTTATTTTCATTCCGATTGTTCCAAACCTCTTCCCTGTCAGAAATGGCTTTCGATTCATCTGCCGGATCTTATGCTCTATTATGTCGGGATTATGGGGTGTCATGAAATCGTAATCTTTCGGATCAATCCCCATCAATGAGTCCCGAACGCAGCCCCCGACCAGGTAGACAGGTGAAATAATCCGATCAACCTGCGCAACTATATCGTCCATGGCGGAAATCCTCTGTAATCGTTCTTCTGGTTATGTATCACAAACAATGGCAAATAGGTAGAACCTGTTCACACCCATCATATCTCCATGGTGATTCCCTGTATTGACCGATAAAATATGCTTGTGAGACTGATGCAAACATGGCATTATAAACAACGTATCGGTTTTTCAATACATTATACGTTCCGGATATTTTTGCATGAACGAATTTCTTTGCTTCGCCCATCGCGGCGCATCCGGCCATGAACCGGAAAACACGTTATCAGCCGTTGAAACAGCCATTACACTGGGTGCGGACTGGATTGAGATAGATGTTTACCTTGTTGAAAAAGAACTCGTTGTGTTTCATGACCAAAGGCTCGAACGTACGACGAACGGCACCGGCCCGATAATGGAACAATCTCTTGAATACATTCGGTCTCTCGATGCAGGGAACGGCGAGAGTATTCCGATTCTTCGGGAAGTACTCGATCTCGTGAATCACCGAGCAGGAATTAATATTGAGCTGAAAGGTTTCGGCACTGCCGATGAAACAGTCTCTCTGATACATGAGTATACAACTAAAAAAAATTGGATGTATGAGGAATTCCTGATATCGTCATTCAATCATCATGAACTGGCACGGGTAAAATATCTGGACCCGCTGATCATGACAGGAGCGCTCGTCGTGGGCATACCCATCGACTATGCCCGATTTGCCGAGGGACTTGGGGCATATTCGGTTCACTGTAATCTGGATTTTATTAATGAAGCGTTTGTACAGGATGCCCATGAACGGGGCCTTAAGGTTTTTGTATTTACAGTGAATAATCGGCATGATCTGGCGCGAATGAAAGCACTGAGTGTTGACGGAATCTTCACGAATAACCCCGAGATTGTCACATCCCGGCTGAAGCCATAGATTTGATCGTTACGGTCATCATACCAACAAACGTGACTTTGTAAATATTGAGGTATTTGAATATGGATCATATAAGAGTTCGGTTACGAATCTATCTCATAATTTTTTTCGCCGTTATGATCTTTGGCACCCTGGGTTTTATGATCGTCGAGGATCTATCGCCGGTTGACGCCTTTTATTTCAGTATCGTGACTATTGCCACCGTCGGGTATGGTGATATCCACCCTGCCACGCAGCCGGGTAAACTATTCGCCATTCTTCTTATAATAACCGGTGTCGGCACATTTTTAGGTGTTGTAGCTAATGCGACCGAACTCATGCTGCAAAAAAGAGAAACACAGGCCAGAATGGAAAAGATGAATATGGTAATCGGTACTTTTTACAGTGAAGTCGGGTTAAAACTTCTCGAGGTTTTCACCGAATATGACCCGAGGGTGGATATAATGAGAAAGGAATTGATTATTACCGAATACTGGAAAGATGAAGATTTCTTGAATGTGAGTAACCACTTGAAACGTCACCAGTATGACGTTGAAATCAATAAAGTCTCCCTGGAAGATCTGCGAAGTTTTCTTCTCGGGAAACGTGATTTTCTCTTGAGATTACTTGAAAATCCTGTTCTCCTGGAACACGAAACTTTTACCGAATTACTTCGGGCCGTTTTCCATCTTACCGAAGAATTAACTTTCAGGGATGATATCGGTCAGTCACCACATCCCGACAAAATGCACATTGCCGGCGATATTAAAAGATCCTATCACCTTCTCGTCGATCAGTGGCTGGCGTATATGAAGCATTTGAAGGATAATTACCCCTATCTTTTTTCGCTGGCTATGAGAACAAATCCGTTTGACCGAAAAGCATCCCCCATCATCGAATCTTAATCATCGAAAAAATGCTCCAAGCCTTTTCTTGCGTTGAGACCATTTTATTGAATCGTCCTAACTTCTTTCGGACGTTCCTGAACGATATGTCCATATACGTAGATGTTAATTTCTCTCTGAATAGTGCTGTCGGTTTGTAATCGGACTGAATCGGCATACCGGCCTTTCGTTTTCTTTCGATTTGTGACGGTCAGGGTATACCCCGAGCCGTCGACATCTTTGCGAAGATCGTACGCAATGTTAATACCCCATCGTGCCTTCACACCGATAATAGTGAAGGGGTATTTTTCCAGGGGTATAATCTTTATCGACGACTGTATCGGCTGCCCAACGGGACCGTTCAACCTGGCGACTTTCGGTTCGATGATCACAAACTTTTCTACAAGCCCTGATATGGAAAGCGTATGGTTTGGCGTCTTTTGATCACTGGTCCAGACAGTAATGTTTTTACGCAGCTCCCGTCCACCATACCCATTCGTATTGACTTTCACGGTTATCATTCCCTCACCACCGGGAGGGATTTGTCTCGTAAAAGAGACAGCCGTACATCCTCATCCGGTATCGATTCTTTTTATGATGAGAGGTCCCGTCCCATGATTTTGTACCTTAAAATCATGCATGATCTCGGCACCTTCAACAACAGGTTCAAAGGTATACCGTTCTTCAGGGAAAAAAGCTTGTGCCGCTTGCTGCTCTCCCGTTTCCATACCGAGCACGCCGGTCGCTGACAAGAACATGCACCATGCAACCACAAACATAATGGAAGATTTACGCATCATAGAAACTCCTCATTACAAATTAACGGATACACCGTTCCGCATTATACCGCCATGTGTACATTTCACAGCAGATCTCGGCATTCTATCATCCAAACTTTACTGTTTTGTAATACAGGCGAGACCATTGCCTACGATTTCATAGATATCCGGCAGGAAAGAACGGCATACGACTTGAGCACATAAGCAGTTCAGATTGGGGGGGGATTATCAGAATTATTGCTTTTCCCATTCACTTAAATCGCACGGAGCATCGGAATCTTCTGAACAATCCCAATCATGCCAGCCTGATTCGCGCAGATATACACTTCGTGCCGCGTCTTCCTCCGTTTCATAGGAACCCAGCCAGAGCCCACCGATGCACAACTTGAACATATCGACTTCAATATCATCGGGCTCGATAGAAAATGTACCGATTCTTGTTCTGTAAATATAAATCATACCGCAGCCCATATCATAAATTATTCCATTATGGAATAATTTAAATTGCCGCGTCTTGCCGAGGTGCATGGAGAGCATACATGGCATCCTTATTGTCTTTTTCTTTACAACCTAACCCAGATAAATTTGAAATTCGAAGCTCTGAATACCCTGGCCCAGACCGATCACCCGAACAGT
>JAFGQS010000007.1 GCA_016935565.1 Deltaproteobacteria bacterium | reverse complement strand
GAACCGGAAAAAATATTCCTCACGGGGGGAGGAGCATTATATCCGCCGCTCCGAAAGAAAATAGAAGGTTTTTTTTCAATCCCCGTGGAAACAGTCGATATTATGGAAACAGATAACATCCGATTCAGTGAGGACATCATCAAAGACTGGAACCCGTTGGTCATGAATCAAGCCCTTGCCCTTGCAACCCGCGAGACAAAAAAGGGGACCGGTTTCGACTACGGACAGGGAGAACCGGGACTGAGAAGAAAATATGAAAAATATAAGAAAGATTTCAAATGGGTAGCGGTACTTATCGTACTAATCTTCGCCCTCTTCGGTATCAATACTTTTCTTGATTACCATTACGACAAGGTTCGTGTAAAGCAACTCAAACAGGAGATTACACGTGTATTTAAAAAAACATTTCCCGATGTAACACGAATTGTCGATCCGCTCCAACAGATGAAAGTACAGATTTCGGAGACAAGAAAATTATCCATGGCCCCAAACAGAATCGGGTCGGGTTCAGCGGTACTCAACATTCTGAATGATATGGCACGCCTTGTCCCCGAATCGACAGATTTCCTCATAACAAGCTTTTCATTTGACGGCAATACGGTAGAAATTAAAGGAGAAACCGATAATTTCAACACCGTTGATGTAATAAAAAACAATCTTGGAAATTCGAGTTATTTCTCGAATGTCAAGATTAGTTCGGCCAGTCTTATTAAACAGAGAAACAGGATTGGGTTTGATCTCAAGTTGGAACTTCGGAAAAGATGAGAACCGGTCATGGAGGAAACTCCGGAAAAAGATTATTGATATGAGCCCCTTGACAAAATTAAAATTAACAAGACGTGAAAAATATTACGTATACATCGGTGCCAGTGCCGTGATCATGTTGTTCATTATCTATTTTGTTCTCTTTCCTTTCTTTGACGCCACGGCAAAGATGAAACGTTCTGTTCAGACCAATGAAAACATATTACGCGAGATTCGTCTTCTCAGCTCCGAATATATGGCACTGAAAAGTGATTCGAAGGGTGTAGAAAGAGCCCTGGCTTTGAGACGAAAAGATTTCGCCCTTTTTTCATTTCTGGAGCAACAGGCAAGTCGAGCCGGCGTTAAAACGAACATAAAACATATGAAACCTTCCACATCGGGCACGACCGATCCTTACAAAGAATCATCAGTCGAAATGAATATGGAAGGAGTCACGCTGAAACAGCTTGTCAATTACCTCTACCTGATAGAATCGCCTGAATACCTGGTAAGCATCAAAAGAATCTCAATAAGAAAGAGTAAGAGCAACCCCGAATATTTGACGGTACTGATTCATGCCATAACGTATCAATAGTCCTTCACCACAGAGGTATCGGAAAGTGACAGATCACGACATTGAAAGGATCTTGGTTATCCAAGAAAAAAAGATATAAACATGAAAACAAGAAACTGGATCGGTTATACACTATACGGGATCCTGGTAACAATTATATTTCTCTATTGGTGTTTTCCGACTGCATTATTACAAAATTATATTGTGTCGGCAGCTACGGAAGCGAACCCGAATATTGTGCTGTCCATCGGCAAAACAGGGATCGAGTTTCCGCCTGCATTAAAAATCGAAGACCTTGTATTCCGTATGAAACAAAAAGCGGAATCAACTCTTGAGGCGGATAGTGTTACGGTAAGGCCGTCCCTGAGAAATTTTCTATTGAGACAATCGCTCTTTTTGATAATGGCCAGACTTTATAACGGAAGCATGCTGGCACACGTTAACTTTAAAAATCACGCTGGAAAGGAGAGTCCGGTATCTATAGATCTGACACTGGAAAGTATCAACATAGGAAAATGTTCCTATGTAAGAGGGACTTCGGGCCGTCAAATAAATGGTTTTCTAACGGGTTCAGCCACCTTCGACGGTCATTGGGTAAATGTTCTGGACGGTACCGGCAACGCCGTCTTTTCACTCCGTACCGGCAGTGTTCGACTTTTAAAGCCGGTGTTCGGTTTCGACACTGTGGACTTTGACATCATAGAAGGAAGCATGGACCTCAAGAATAGAGTTTTGAAAATAAATACGATAAACATGGCGGGCAAACAAATCAATGGGTCCTTGAAAGGCACGATATTTCTCCGTGAGGATATCACCAAAAGCAGCCTCGCCCTGACAGGTAATTTAGAAATGCCCGGTTTGAACAGGAACCTGTCCGTATCCCTTCGGGGAACGATTGCTAACCCAATTCCGAGGTTTATATAGAATCATGACAGCTCGATACCGCATCATCTTTATACTTGTAGCGATAACTACCGTATCATATCTGTCTGTGAATATATTTTACAGAGTATTACATGCAAGGCTCTCAAGCATTAAGATAAACGACATTCATGAGACAGCACAGACTCGACACAATATCGTCGGAAAACCACCCCTCAATTCCTATCGCTTCATATCTCAAAGGAACCTGTTTAGTACTGTCGAAAAAGCAGGTGCGGAAATACAGATCAATGTCGAGGAACTCGAAAAGACAAAACTCAATCTGGAGCTTCTTGGAACAGTATTCGGTGACGGGAAAAACGATTTTGCCGTTATAGAAGAAAAAGATAAGAAAAATCAGGGACTCTTCAGAGTAGGAGACTCTATTGCCTCGGCTGAAGTTATTAAAATATTGCGCGGCACGGTAGTGTTACGGGTGAACGGAAGAGACGAAGTCTTGGCGATGAAGGAAGAGGAACCTGGTGAAGGGCAGGCAAGAAATGTGAGCACCGAAAGGTCCGGAGGTTCAATAAAGGTTGATAAGACTGAAGTTGATCAGGCTTTCAAAAACATGAATCAACTGCTCACACAGGTTCGCATACGGCCATACTTTTCTTCGGGAAAGCCCGACGGTTTCATGGTAAGCAATATACAACAGGGAAGTATTTTTCAAAAGATGGGTTTAAGAAGCGGGGATGTGATCAAAGGAGTCAACGACCGTCCCATAACGAGTGCAGACGATATGCTTGAGCTGTACAAGGGGTTACAATCAGGATCGGAAATAAACCTGAACATTAAGCGGAGGGGAAAAGAAGAAACACTGACATACGTTTTCAGGTAGGATGAGAGATAAACGAAAAAGATAGATAACGAAGAAACGTGATACACGTAGCTATATGTATACATTACAATTTAATCTCAGAGAAAATCCCTTTAATTTAACCCCGGACCCTCGATATCTGTTCCTGAGTCCGCAACACAGAGGTGCGCTCGACCACCTCATTTACGGTATTATCGAACGAAAGGGGTTCATAGTTATTACCGGAGGAATTGGAACAGGCAAAACGACGATCTGCAGGTTCCTTATGTCTGTTCTGGATGAATCCATTGACAGCGCATTAATTTTTAACCCTTTTATCTCAGATAACGAACTTCTACAGACAATCAATCAGGAATTCGGCATTTCACCGACAACGGAGGGAAAAACCAAAAAACACTATATTGATTCCTTGAATGAGTTTCTTCTCAAAAACTTTGCTTCCGGCAGAAACGCAGTCATACTGATCGACGAAGCCCAGAATCTTTCACCCAGTGTCCTCGAACAGATCCGAATGCTTTCCAACCTTGAAACCGAAAAAGAAAAACTGATCCAGATTGTACTGTTTGCTCAACCCGAACTGCAGGACCTCTTGTGCACGGCATCATTAAAACAGCTTAATGAGAGGATTACAGTCAGATATGAATTAGAACCCCTCAATCAAGAACAAGTGCACGATTATATTGAACACAGATTGAAGGTTGCCCGAGAAAGTAATGGAAATCTTTTTTTTTCGCAGGGTGCTTATAAAACTGTCTTTGATTACTCAAAGGGAATTCCCCGGCGGATAAATGCCATCTGTGACAGAGCACTTCTTATAGCCTATACGAAGGACGCCCGAAGTATTGATAAAAAAATGATTAAACAGGCCGTTAATGATATTGGCAGGAGTTATTTAACAAAGGAAAATTCCTCAAGTAAGAAGAAAAATAACTTCTTGATTTTTCTTCTAATATTTCTTATATTTCTTTTTTTTGGATTGGTGATCACGATGAACTGGGATTATATTATTAAACTCTTTCCAAATATAATTTCTATTAGTGACTTATGATGAGCCATATACATGATGCCCTGAGAAAGGCACAAGAAGAAAAGGATAGCCTTTATCAACGCTATAAAAAGCTAATATCCTCCAAGCATTATCAGAAAAATGGCAAGAGGGTAAAAAGGAAAATCCTCAAGGTGACGGCTGTAATGTTGTTTGTCCTGACTCTTACCGCTTTTATTTTTCACTTCAATTTATCGGATACGAATCATCAGAACGTAGTTACCCATCGAAGTGCCGAACCGGAGAAAGTAATAAAATCTTTCCGGGGGACAAAAGGAGAGTCAAAGATCTTTTCAAAGCAGCCCCATGATGTACAAAAAAGAGTGTCATCCTCACAGGAGATACCAACAAAATCAAAGATACCGATGAGAACTCATTCGACCCAAGAAGTAACGGCACATTCCACGAGAACGACAAAGGCCATGAATAAACTGGCAAAAGCTTTCGATACGCTTGAAGGGTCAGCATCCCCCGATACAGCCGCGGGAAAATCGAAGGAAATACCAACTACTGCCGACGTGAAACTCCTGTATCGAGAGGCTCTGCTCTATCAGCAGAAAGATGATTTAACAAAAGCACAAAATACATACAGGAAAATATTGAGAATTGATCCGAAGAACATCTCTGCCCTGAACAACCTCGGTGTTATTTACATGAGCCAGAAAAGGAGTGAAGCAGCAAAACGTATATTTACGAAGGCAATCAATTTGAATAATGATTATGTCGAGCCCTATTACAATCTGGCCTGTCTCTATTCCCGGTCAGGAGACACGTCGAATAGCCTTAATTATCTGAAAAAAGCAATAAAACTGAAAAATGATGTGAAAAACTGGGCAATAAATGATACAGACTTAGTCAACATACGGGCATTAGACGAGTTTAAAAAAATCGTTGGGCAAACATCTAAAGTTACAGAAAAAAGAATCGATACTTATATAGTGAAGAAAGATGATTGGATTTTTGACATTATTCGAAGAAAATGCGGAACTTCAGATAAGGAAATCCTCAGATCATTAAAATTGATAAAACGTCTCAATCCGGAGTTAAAAAATACGAACATCATCTATCCCGGGCAGAAACTGTTACTACCAAAAAGAGAGGTGCCGGAAAAAAAGCCTCCTTTGAAGATTAACTCATAAGCATTCAACGTACTTCTATTTTACGTTACATTTCTTCAAGTATCCGGATATTATTTTATATGAAAACATTATCAAAAAGAAACCTGTTACTCCTGATCGTTATACTGCATATTACACAATTCGTATCGCCGGGCGGTATATTGGGAGCACGATTATCAGACCAGGATGAACTCTTTACAACCTCCGGAAACAATACAAAATCCAATCAAGAAACTTCAAGAACCACGGGAGTGAGAAAAACCGTAAACAAAAGGACACCGGAAAGAGCAAAGTCAGAACAACCCGTAGCCGCTGTCGAAAACCGGTTATCCTCGGATGAACCTAAATCAGTCACGATTGACTTCAATAATGTTGACATACGGGTCTTCATCAAATTTATCAGTGAATTGACGGGGAAGAATTTTGTCATCGATAAAGCTGTCAGGGATAGTGTGACTATTGTTTCTCCAAAAAAAATATCAGTACATGATGCTTACAAAGTTTTCGAATCTGTCATGGAGGTTCATGGATATTCAGCGATCCCCGCGGGAGATATCATTAAAATCGTTCCTACCCGGGACGCGAAAGAGAAAAACATAGAAACACGCCTGAAAAGGGAAGCCATCAGCCCCGAAGACAGAGTTATAACACAGATCATATCTCTTAATTATGCAAATCCTGATGAGATGAAAAAGATGCTGACCCCTCTTGTCTCAAAATCGAGCGTCATTTTATCGTACCCTCCCACAGGTATGCTCGTTATTACGGATTTGCTTTCCAATATCAAGCGACTTCTAAAGATTATCAGTGCGCTGGACATCGAAGGAATTGAAGAGCAAATTTCCGTCATGCCCCTTACCTATGCGTCTGCTCAAGAAATCGCCACGTCATTGACTTCGATTTTTCAACAAAAGGGACGACAACCGAAGGGTGCTCTAACAACCGTCATACAAATCGTGGCTGACGATCGCACCAATTGTATCATCACACTGGCCAGTGAAAACGACACATTTCGCATAAAACAACTTATAAAACTGCTGGATAAAGAAACCCCGAAGGGGGAAGCAAAGGTCCGGGTCTACCGTCTGCAGAATGCCGACGCCGAAGAACTGACCAAAGTTCTCATGAATGTCCCCTCTAAAAATTCAAAGGCACCTGAAAAGGGCAAGAGTCCCGTTCTTTCAAAAGATATACAGATCACGCCGGATAAGGCCACAAACACCCTGATCATAACAGCAGACAGGGATGACTATATCATCATCGAAGATGTGATCAAACAACTCGATATTCCCCGACCCATGGTATATATTGAGGCATTGATCATGGAAGTCAACGTAAACAAAGATTTTAACATCGGCGCTGAATGGGTGGGCGGTGAGTATATCAAGTCAAACGATGACGGTCGAACCATAGTTGGCGGTGGCGGATTTACGGGCGCGGGAAAACTGCCCAGTGCAGCCTCGGGTTCTACAACCGTCGGATTACCGCAAGGTTTCTCGGTCGGTGTTTTAGGTAAAGCAATTTCAATCGGGGGCCTGCAATTCCCCAGCCTGAGTGCTGTCTTCAATGTTTATCAGAAAGATAGGGATGTGCATATCCTCTCGACACCCCAGATACTTACCCTCGACAATGAGGAAGCGGAGATATATGTCGGCCAAAATGTCCCGTATCAAACGAGAGCGGAAACATCAACGTCTAATATCGATTACAGCTCTTATGAATATAAAGACGTGGGAGTAACCTTAAAAATCACTCCCCAGATCAGCCAGGAACGATTTGTACGACTCAATATTTTCCATGAAATAACAAAACTGGTGACAACAGCTACAGCAACGGTGACAGACCGACCGACAACGCTGAAACGAACGACAAAGACGGTAGTATCAATCAAGGACACCAACACCATTGTGATCGGCGGTCTGGTTGGAGAAGATATTACAAACACCGTCTATAAAGTCCCCTGCATCGGAGATATACCGGTTCTCGGCTGGCTCTTCAAATACAGGAGTGAAGTCAAGGAAAAAAGAAATCTTTACATATTTATAACCCCTCACATTGTAGAAAACCCTGTCGAGGCCAAAGCCATCTATGAAGAAAAGCAGGGCGAGATGGACAGGATTAGAGGAGGGGTTATCAAGACATACAGAAAAAAAAATGAAAACAAATAGGTCATTCAGAGAAAACCGACATTTTCAGTATATAAAAAATGAACGTCAGCCTGTCACACAGGCAATGTGAGTATCCATCCGGGGACATCAAGACTTACGTAAAACTTTACACTGTCATGGAGACATCCGCTATAGATACTCTTCTTTCTCGACGAAAAGCATTCCGGATACAATTCATGTCACTTCATCCAATATACCAGGAGGATCGATCGGAAGTCGAATTCCCCGATTGACAAGATTTCTTAAATACATTGACTTTACACTGAAAAAAGGCTATCAATGTTCCTTTTTCGCAGTGCGAAAGATTACAGATCCACAAAGCAAATTCAAATAAAACGGAGTCATACATGATTCTAAAACAAATGCAGGTTGGTAATATGGCCGTATTTGCCTACCTAATCGGTGATACCGAAAGCGGTGAAGGTCTGGTTATCGATCCCGCTGCCGATACAAAGGATATTATTTCAGTCGCAGAAGAAAACAACATAACAATAAAATACATTGTCAATACCCATGGTCATGTCGATCATATCGGTGGAAATGCCGACATGAAAGAGAGAACGGGTGCCGAGATTATCATCCACGAAAGCGATGCCGACATGTTAGTCTCAACTCCCGAAGTAATGCTGAGAATGTTCCAGGCAAAATCATCGCCACCGGCAGATATAACCGTGAAGGATGGTGATACGATTACGGTGGGCAAGGTAAAACTGAACGTTATCCATACACCAGGCCATTCGCCGGGAGGAATGTCTCTCTATATGCCGGGTTATGTTTTTACCGGAGACACCCTGTTTGTCGAAAGTGTGGGGCGAACAGATCTTCCCGGAGGCTCCTGGGAAATCATGTTTAACTCAATCAGGAATCATTTGCTCTCGTTGCCTGAAGATACCGTTGTTCTGCCGGGACATAACTACGGCCGGTTTCCCACATCGACGATAAAACATGAAAAAAAGTATAATCCTTTTTTTCGGTAATGTAAAAAAGCCATGAGTAATTCAGGAATTATCAAGACAGATTTCAAAGGGTTAACCCTTATCAGCAGAGGGAAGGTGAGGGATATGTATGACGTGCATGACCAACTCCTCATCGTTGCCACTGACCGAATTTCCGCTTTCGATGTCATCATGCCCAATCCCATCCCGGGCAAGGGTAAAATATTAACCCGCATGTCCGCATTCTGGTTCAATAAGATGACCGATATTATCGGAAATCATCTTATTACGACCAATGTAGATGAATTCCCCGAGGAATGTACACCGTTCAAGGCATACATGAAAGATAGAAGCATGCTTGTCCGGAAAGCACGTCCGTTACCGGTTGAATGTGTCGTGAGAGGCTACTTAAGCGGTTCGGGATGGAAGGATTACTCTCAGGGAAGGGCTATTTCGGGTATCACGCTCCCCGTCGGATTAAAGGAATCGACCAAACTTACCGAACCTATTTTTACACCATCGACAAAGGCAGAAGTAGGTGAGCATGATATGCCCATAACAAAAAAGGAGATGGAAAACATCATCGGCCGCGATCTGACGGAAAGAATAATTGCCATCACCATGGATATTTATGATGAGGCAACGAAAATAGCGGATAAAGCAGGCATAATAATTGCCGACACCAAGATGGAATTCGGAATGACTGATGACGGACTCATACTCATTGATGAATTGTTAACACCCGATTCATCGAGATTCTGGCCAAAGGACCTCTTCGAAGAAGGGCGTCCGCAGCAGAGTTATGACAAACAATTTCTCAGGGACTACCTTCTTTCAATCGAGTGGGATCAAAAACCACCGGCCCCGGAATTACCCGATCACATTATACAAAAGACCAGGGAGAAATATGAAGAAGCCTTGAAGCGCCTGCTACAGTAAATCACCCAGTCTGTAAGGCGGGTCATCGGAAGGAATATTTATCAATATTTTATACCTGCCTTCGGCAGACAAACGTTTCATCCCCGTTTACAAAACGGGTATTCACATTTCTAATTTCATAAAATAACGTCATCGCTTGACAGATCGTGAGGCGGTTATTATTTTAAAGGCGGTCCCGTATATCTGTTTGCCGGTTACTGTCCAAAAAACAGCAACCACATGAAGACCATAGAGAGTCTAATGCAGAATAATTCAAAGCGTATATATTATGAAGGCTGACTATTACGATATTCTCGGCGTCGGCAGAAATGCTTCGTCAGATGAAATAAAGAGAAACTATAGAAAACTGGCCATGAAATATCACCCGGATAGAAATCCGGGCGATAAGACCGCAGAAGAAAAGTTCAAAGAAGCGGCGGAAGCCTACGAGGTTTTAAGCGACCCGGAAAAACGAGACATTTACAACAGATACGGGCACGAGGGACTCAGCGGAACCGGATTTCGAGGATTTTCGGGATTCGAAGATATTTTTTCCAGCTTTGGCGACATTTTCGAGGATATTTTCGGCTTCAGTTCGGGAAAAACGAGATCGAGAACGACACCTCGACAGGGGGCCGATCTTCGATACGACCTGTCAATTTCATTCATGGATGCAGCCTTCGGTATCGTCACCCACATAGACCTGGAAAAGTTTCAACGATGCCGTGAATGCGGAGGTACGGGGGCCTCACCGGGTACAGAACCTGAAGTCTGTTCGACCTGTCAGGGAAGAGGACAGGTTACCCAGAGGACTGGATTCTTCAGCATCAGTACGACCTGTCCTCACTGTCGGGGAGCGGGAAGTGTCATTAAAAATCCGTGCCGGGACTGTCGGGGAACGGGCAAGGCAAAAGTACAAAAAAAGGTTCAGTTGAAAATACCACCGGGGGTCGAGACGGGCTCGCGGTTGAGACTGCGCGGTGAAGGTGAAGATGGCGAATTCGGTGGCCCGCGAGGGGACCTCTATGTTTTCATTCATGTGGAACCCCATGAGTTTTTCGAAAGAAAAGGAGATGACATCTTATGCAAGACCCCCATTTCCATCACCCAGGCAGCTCTCGGAGCAACGATACGAGTGCCCACATTGAACGGAGATGAAAAAATCAAAGTTCCAAAAGGGACACAGCACGGAAAGATTTTCAGATTGAAGGGAAAAGGTTTTCAACACCTGAGAGGTTTTGGAAAGGGAGACCAAATTGTTCAGACTGTCGTTGAAGTACCAACCCATCTAAGCAGGAAGGAAGAAAAGCTCCTGAAAGAGTTTGCTAAACTGCGCGGCGAGCAATAAATAACACACAGCCCAATAATGCCATTTCTCTTCCTTATATTACTTTCTTGTCTGTGCAATCCATGTAAACATTTTCCCTGGTATATGCACCCCAGAATCATGTTGACACAAAAGGGCAACTCCCCTATACTCCACCGACCAAAATGTAAGTTCCATTCATAGAACACTACATTCTCGAAAGATGAAATACTCACGAAACGAAGGTAATTTATTATGCCCGCACGAGCTGATATAAAAAAGGTAATGATCATAGGTTCCGGTCCCATAATAATCGGACAAGCCTGTGAATTCGATTATTCCGGCACTCAGGCATGCAAGGCTTTGCGATCGCTGGGATATGAAATCGTTCTCGTCAATTCAAATCCGGCAACAATTATGACCGATCCCGGCACGGCTGATTCGACCTATGTTGAACCCCTTAATATCGAGTCTTTAAAAGAAATTATTGAAAAGGAACGCCCCGACGCAATCCTCCCCAATCTGGGCGGCCAGTCCGGTCTTAATCTTACATCGGAACTCCATCGCTCCGGCGTGCTCGATACAAACGGTGTCAAGGTCATTGGTGTGAATGTCGATGCAATTGAGCGCGGTGAAGATCGAATCGCATTTAAAGATACCATGAATCGGCTTGGTATCGAAATACCAAGGAGCGAACCCGCTTACACTGTGGAAGAAGCCGAAAAGATAGCCGAAGAACTCGGGTACCCTGTTGTTATACGACCTGCATATACACTCGGTGGAACGGGGGGAGGCCTCGTCTATAACAAAGAAGAACTCCAGACTATTGCCAGTCGTGGAATCTCCGCAAGCCTTATCGGACAGGTACTGATAGAAGAATCTGTCCTGGGATGGGAGGAACTCGAACTTGAAGTTGTTCGCGATTCAAAAAATCAAATGATCACCGTTTGCTTTATTGAAAATGTTGATGCCATGGGCGTCCACACGGGAGATTCTTTCTGTACTGCACCGATGCTCACCATTTCCACCGAACTCCAGCAGCGGCTCCAAAGGCACTCATATGACATTGTTGAAGCAATTGAAGTGATCGGCGGCACTAATGTCCAATTTGCCCATGACCCGGAAACGGGTCGGGTCGTCGTCATCGAAATCAATCCACGGACGTCTCGCTCCTCTGCCCTTGCCTCCAAGGCGACGGGCTTTCCGATTGCCCTCATTTCATCCCTGCTTGCAGCCGGTCTCACATTGGATGAGATACCGTACTGGAAAGAAGGGACGCTGGACAAATATGAACCATCGGGCGACTATGTTGTTGTCAAATTCGCCCGTTGGGCTTTCGAAAAGTTTGAAGGTGCCGAAGACATTCTCGGCACACAGATGCGTGCCGTCGGTGAGGTAATGAGCATTGGTAAAACATACAAAGAAGCTCTTCAAAAGGCAATCCGATCGCTTGAAATCAATCGATATGGTCTCGGTTTCGCAAAGAACTATCATGAGAAGCCTCTTGAAGAGTTGATGGGACTGTTAGCGAAGCCGACGAGTGAGAGGCAGTTCATCATGTATGAAGCCCTGCGCAAAGGAGCAGACGTCGGTGATCTCCATAAAAAAACCCATATTAAGCCATGGTTTATCGAACAGATGAGAGAACTCGTTATGCTGGAGGAACAAGTGCTCGAATACAAGGGCAATGCTCTTCCTGACGATTTGTTCATCCAGGCGAAAAAAGACGGTTTTGCCGACCGATACCTCGCTCAACTGCTGGGTACTACGGAAAAGGAGATACGAGAACGGCGGAAATCGCTGGGGATTGTCCAGGGATGGGAACCGGTCCCTGTCAGTGGCGTCGAGGATGCGGCGTATTATTTCTCCACCTATAACGCTCCGGATAAAGTTGAGTCGTCAAACAGAAAAAAGGTCATTGTCCTGGGAGGAGGACCTAATCGGATCGGTCAGGGGATAGAATTTGATTACTGTTGTGTTCATGCGGCATTTGCGCTCAGAGATGAAGGCTATGAATCGATCATGATCAATTGCAATCCCGAAACCGTTTCAACAGATTACGATACATCGGACAGGCTTTATTTCGAACCCCTCACGGTCGAGGATGTTCTCAGTATTTATGAAAAAGAGAAGCCGGAAGGTGTTATTGTTCAATTCGGAGGGCAAACACCTCTCAATATTGCAAACGAGCTTGCTGACGCCGGAGTCAAAATTCTCGGAACATCACCGGAAACAATCGATCTTGCAGAAGATCGGGATCGCTTTCGGAAAATGATGAACAAACTTGGAATTCCTGAACCGGAATCGGGAATGGCAAGCACATTCCAGGAGGCTTTCGATATTGCACAGGAGATTGGCTATCCATTGATCGTGCGCCCATCGTATGTTCTTGGCGGACGTGGTATGGAGATCGTCCACGATGAAGAAATGTTGAAGCGTTATCTCGCGGCGGCGGTCGAAGTAACACCTGAAAGACCTATTCTGATTGATAAGTTCCTGGAAAATGCTATTGAGGCTGAGGCTGATGCCATATCGGACGGCATCGACGCATTCATTCCGGCAGTCATGGAACATATTGAACTGGCCGGTGTCCATTCAGGTGATTCTGCCTGCGTGATCCCTCCTATCAGCATACCTGCCCGTCATATAGACACGATCAATGAGTACACGAAGAAAATAGCTGTTGAACTCAATGTTACGGGACTCATGAACATCCAGTATGCTATCGCAGATGATATTGTATATATTCTCGAAGCCAACCCCCGGGCCTCACGAACCGTTCCCCTTGTATCAAAGGTGTGTAACGTATCAATGGCCCGAATTGCGACACAGCTTATGCTTGACAAAAAACTGAAAGACCTCAATCTGAAACACCGATCTGTTCCCCATTTTGGTGTCAAGGAAGCAGTGTTTCCCTTCAACATGTTCCCTGAAGTTGATCCTCTCCTGGGACCGGAAATGAGATCAACCGGCGAGGTTCTCGGGCTGGCTGATTCTTTCGGTCTTGCCTTTTTTAAGGCTCAGGAGGCAGCTCAACAGATTCTGCCATCTGAAGGAACGGTCCTGATAACCGTATCCGATCCGGACAAAGCCGCTATTGTTGAAGTTGCCAGGGCGTTCAGTGACCTTGGTATTACTATTAAAACAACGAAAGGTACTCAGGAGTTTCTTGCAGGGCATGGAATCAAAACGGAGCCAATCTTGAAAATGCATGAAGGACGGCCGAACATTGTCGACGGCATAAAAAACAAAGAAATCCTGCTGGTGATCAATACACCCAGCGGCAGAATGAGCCAGTATGATGATTCATATATAAGAAAAGCCGCAATCAAATACAAGGTGCCCTATATTACGACGACAGCCGCAGCGGTTGCTGCTGCGAAAGGCATCGTTGCCATACGGAAAGGCCATGGACGTGTGAAATCTCTCCAGAGGTACCATGCAGACATTAGATGATAAACCATAAGAGATGAATTATGAAATCGATACAAGAAAATTGTGGAATGTTTGGTCTTTTCTCCCAGAAGGAGTGCGTTCACGATATTTATCAGGGAATTGACTTCCTTCAACATCGAGGACAGGAGTACTGCGGCATTTCCACGTACAACAATGAGATAGGACGGGTAAAACAGATTGATTTTCTCGAACAGAGGATAGAGGAATTCGATGGAGACCTATCGTTCGGCAAGGAAATCAATCATATTACTCATCATGGTAAGGTCATCGATACTTTTACCGATGAAGAGCTGAGGATTCTGAAGGGTACGTGGGGAATCGGTCATGTCAGTCTGTGGGAACGACAACCGATGAAATGGCAGACAAAAATCGGGGAGATTGCAATTGCATTCAGTGGGAACGTCATCAACTCCGATGAACTGATGAAGGAAATGATGGACCGAGGAAAGTCATTTTATAAAAGCTATGACATAGAAACGATATCCAAAGTTATTATCGAGGAACCTGATATAGTCAGCGGTATCAAAGGGCTTGCCGATAAAGTCAAGGGAGCATACTCACTGGTGGTATTGACAAAAGAAGGAATATATGCAGCACGTGACATTTATGGATTCCGTCCGCTCATGCTTGGTAAAGATGCTAAACGCTATGCTGTAAGTTCCGAATCCCGTGCGATTCAAAACCTTGGAATGGAAAATTTTCGTGACGTTCGTCCCGGTGAAATAGTCCTTATCAACGAAAATGGGTTTCAAACCATGGGACAGGTACCATCCCCTCAAAAGGCACATTGTGCTTTTGAATGGGCATACACCGCAAGTATTGACTCCATCATCGATGGCGTTTACGTACAGGAAGCTCGGAACAATTTGGGGGCACAGCTTGCTCAGCGGGACATTGAGGAAGGCGGCCTCGATGCCGACATCGTAGCCCCTGTCCCGCTATCGGGTATAGGCCATGCCCTGGGATACCATCAACGGTCAAACATCAACTACCAGGAAGTATTCCTCTATCATCGATATGCCGATCGAAGTTATATGCAGGCAACGCAAATTGCCCGTGAAAAAATGGCTCAACGTAAATTATCGGTACTACATTACGCCGTTAAAGGAAAGAAAATCGTCATCTGTGACGACTCCATTGTGCGGGGAACCCAGATCATGAACAAGGTAAAGGATTTGAAAAATGCCGGCGCGAAAGAAGTACATGTCCGAGTTTCCTGTCCTCCCCTGATGTACCCCTGCGATTTCGGTATTTCAACTCGATCCTACGATGAGTTGATTGCACGACAACTGATAAAAACGGGCGACATCACGTCCATGGATCAATTACGCGAGATGGAAGCGTGGATTGCTAACCGAATCGGTGCTGATTCCGTCAAGTTCAATTCCCAGGATGCTTTCGTAAAGGCCCTTATGATTCCGAGACACGACCTGTGCCTCAGATGTTTTGACGGCGTCAATCCGCTTGGCGATTGATAGTAACCTGCGATCATCAAACACGGTCTCGTCATTCGTCGAACGACAGATGAAGCAGTGAAAGGGGGTTGATGCATCGATCAAAGAGCATGACCCCCCAGTGAAGGTGGGGACCCGTAACCCTGCCCGTTGATCCAACATTGCCAACGATATCTCCTTTACGGACAAATTCTCCCTCTTTTGCAAGAACCTTTGATAAGTGACAATAGATTGAAAAAAGGCCCAGGCCGTGATCAATAATAACGGTATTACCTGCATAATAGAGATTATGGATGAGGACGACTTTCCCTGAATTGGCTGCCTTTACCCATGCTCCCCGACGGGATCGTATATCCACTCCCCTGTGACGTGAATGAAACGTGTTATTAAATATTCTTCTCTCTCCAAAATTTTCCCTCATGCTTCCCGTTGACGGAACAATAAACCTTCCGTATCCTAACCATCGCGGCGTGTATGATCGATAGACGGAATCGACTAACGCTCTCTCTTTAATTATCCTTTCTCTCATCTCGGGAGGCGGAACAATATACCTTTCATCGACGCTAAGCCTGCGAATGGAAAATGCCCATTCCGCAACGGGAATTTTAAATGAATACTTTTTTGTATATCCCGTTGAGAGATCGATGTTGATATCGAGATTCTGTATACCCGGTTTCGCATCGAGATCCAAACCAAGGAGCAAAAATGTGGAACCGCCCTGTTCAGGAGCGAACGCATATTTCCTACCCTGAAAATATGCCCGTGCAGAAGAAAAACGTGGCATTTTCAGAGAAATCTTTATTATTTCACCAGGATGGAGATTACGATACTGCGAGGTAATCCTTATGTCTCCATGATCGCTGCGGGTCGTGAGATCAAAGGCTCCACAATAAGCAGGAATGAAAATCAATAAAATGCCAACACAATAATAAATTACTTGCACAATAATCGTAGATGTTCTCATAGCGTGGCTCCAGATAGTGATACCAGACATTTATTTCGTTAATGATGCTCCGCAAGAGTTCTGACGGGCAACCTAACAGAACGTATGCTCCCAGGCAATAAAAATATGGACAATTATAAAAACATAAATTATAGTACTTCACAAATCAGACAAATCAAAATTCAACTGTCACCATAATATTCCACAGATAATTAACCAAAAACGATATGAGAGCTATGTTGAAAGTGAGACAAAATTTCGAGGAAGTTGTTCCTGAAAAATTGCGATTCAAACTCGATCCTGATTCCCTGGGCTTCCAGGACACGACAGAATGTGAATATTTGGAGGGAATCATCGGGCAAGAAAGAGCCGTCAAGGCTGTACGGATCGGCCTGGAAATTGAAAGTCCCGGTTATAACATTTATGCAGCCGGTCTCACAGGAACGGGTAAAACGTCAACGATAAAGTCTTTGTTGAATCAACTTGATCTCGGGAAAAAAATGCCCGACGATATCTGCTATGTAAACAATTTCAGAAATCCCGACATGCCTCTCGTGATTATGATTCCTGCCGGTGAAGGCATAAAATTTCAAAAAGACATGGAGGAAATGATCCTTCATCTGAGGAAGCAGATACCCCACATATTTGAAAGTGAAGACTTCAAAAAGGCTTCCGAACAGATTGTAAGCACTCACATGGCAAAACAGAAAGAAATGGTTAAAGACTTTAACGAAAAGATTCAGAAGGAGAATTTTCAACTCGTTCAATATCAGATAGGACCGTATACAAAACAAGATGTCGCACCCCTTTACGAAGGGAAACCCGTTCCCATCGAACAACTGGAAGCTCTGGCGGAACAGGATAAATATCGGAAAGAAACTCTTGAAAAAACGAGGGTAAAACTCAGTGAATTGCGGTCTGAACTCGATACTCTTATGAGAGAAACCCGTCAGATCGAAAAAGAAATCCGCAAAGAGATGAATTCTCTCGAACATAAGACAGGACTTCCCGTCGTCAGTGGCATGGTTTCAGATATACGGCTGAAATATGGAAAATACAGCGATAAAGTTAAAAGTTATTTAGACGAGGTGCTGGAGAACATTTTATCAAACCTCAAAATGTTTAAAGACGGAGACGAAGATCAAAAACAGCAAAGTGAGCAAATACCACCCCCATACTACCCGTCAGTACCGGAAAGAAGATTCATTGAATACAAAGTTAATGTTGTCGTCGATAACTCACAAACGAAAAAGGTTCCCGTCATCATAGAAACGGCACCAACATACAAAAATCTGTTCGGCACTATTGAGAGAGAAATCGATAGATCAGGATTTTGGAAAACGGATTTTACTCGCATAAAGGCAGGATCTCTTCTGCGGGCGAATGGTGGTTATATCGTTTTTAATGCCTTGGAAGCACTGATCGAACCGGGTGTTTGGTCATTCCTCAAAAGGACCCTTAAGAACAGACAGTTGAATATGCAACCCTATGACCCATTCAGTCTGGCATCGACTGCAATGAAACCAGATCCGATACCCATTGATATAAAAGTTATTATGATCGGAGATAATTACCTCTACCATCTCCTCTATAATTTGGAAGAAGACTTTAAGAAGATCTTTAAGACAAAAGCACAGTTTGACACAGAAATGCCCAACAGACAAGAACACGTAAACGATTATATATCTTTCATAAAAAGAATTATTGAAGATGAAAAATTATTGCAGTTCCATAAAAGCGCAGTAACAGCAATCATAGAATTTGGTATCAGGTTATCAGGAAAACAAAAAAAACTCTCCACCCGATTTAGCGATATTGCAGATCTCATACGAGAAGCAAATTATTGGGCAGGAAAAGATAAAAGTACGTTAGTAGAAGGCAAACATGTTGATAAAGCTTACAAAGAAAAGATCGAACGGCTTAATCTGGCCGAAGATAAAATCCAGGAAATGATCGAAGATGGAAACATAATGATCGACACGGAAGGTCACGTAATCGGACAGGTGAATGGACTTTCTGTTTATGATATGGGAGATTATTCTTTTGGAAAACCCTCAAGAATAACAGCGCAAACATCAATGGGCAGAGCCGGTATCATCAATATAGAAAGAGAAGCAAAGCTATCAGGTAAGACACATGACAAAGGAGTGTTAATACTTGAAGGATATTTCAGGGGTAAGTATGCCCAGGACAAACCGCTTACCATGAGTGCCAGTATTTGTTTTGAGCAATCCTATGGTGGTGTCGATGGAGACAGTGCATCATCAACAGAAATTTATGCAATCCTGTCAAGTCTTTCAGAATTACCACTCAGGCAGGATATAGCCGTTACCGGTTCGGTAAACCAGAGGGGAGAGATCCAACCGATTGGAGGCGTCAATCAGAAAATAGAAGGCTTCTATGACGTGTGCAAAGTCAAGGGCTTGACAGGAAATCACGGTGTGATAATACCTTCACAGAATATTTCGGAACTTATGCTTCGAAAAGATGTTGTCGAGGCTGTTTCGAAAGGAACGTTTCATATATATCCGGTGTCTACTATCGATGATGGTATAACCATTTTGACAGGTATTGAACCGGGGGAAAAAGATAAGGATGGAGATTATTCGCCGGGAACGGTTAACTTCCTCGTTAATGAGAAGTTGCGAACCATAGTGCAAGGCCTCAAAGATTTCGGGGAAGAGGAAAAAAAGGAAACGAAAGCAGAAGAATAAGACGGGAAAAGGAGAACTTCAATGCATACGTTTTTCAAAAAGGGATGGTTTCTCTTGCTGATCATGGGCATCTTTCTACTTTCAGGATGCCCGGCTCTTGTCGTGGGCGGTGCAGCAGTGAGCGCCGGTACGGGAACGTACATGTACATCAACGGTGAGTTGAAAACAGATTATAGCTATTCATTTGATAAAACATGGAATGCCTGCGAAAAGGCTATCTCTGATATGCACGGTGTCGATGTCATTCCCTATAAGGAGATAGGCAAAGGAACCATCGATGCAATTATAGACGGCGAAAAGGTTCGTTTTTACGTTACCTATAAATCAAATAACTTAACAACAATCGGTATAAGAGTCGGTGTCCTGGGAAATCAGCTCGCCTCGCAACGTTTACACGATAAAGTGAATGGTCATTTACTGAAAAAATAACATATGAATACCCGACCTGGAACAGCTCTTACTATACTTTTTTCGGTTCGGGTATTTTTTATTATCGCCATGCGGGTATCACTATAGTGAATTACCCCTAAAGGCGGGGCATCTTGAAAATCAAGGGGGGGGGATTGTATCCCCTTTACTCCCGCACCGCATTCAACCCGACCATAATGGAAGGGTATTCCTCGGAATTTTCATAAAATAATAATAGGTTATGATGATTAAGGTATTTTTTAATGTTCTTACAATTCCATGGAATTATGGAAAAGATACTAATCCATATGTTCTTTCCTTACTTCAAGGCCATAGGCTTTGATCTTTCTATGGAGATTACTTCTTTCTAATCCGATTGACTTTGCCGTCTTAGAGATATTCCAATCGTTCTCGAGCAGTTTTTGTGCAATAAAATCTCTTTCAAATCCAGCTTTTGCTTTTCTAAAGGAATCTATATAGAATGCCATATCATCTTCTCGTCCCAATGAATTATCTTCCCCTACTAAGGGAGGGATATCGTCTGCAGTAATACTATCCGACGATGTCATAATAACCAGACGCTCAATGATATTCTTTAATTCTCGTACATTCCCCGGCCAATTGTGATTCATGAACATCTCTAATGCATCATCTGCAATATGTTTTTCCGGTATCCCTTCTTTAAAGCAGAATTCCTTGATAAAAGGTTTTACCAGTTCCTGAATATCCTCTTTTCTTTCCCTTAATGGCGGTACCACCAGCGGTATCACATGCAACCGGTAATAAAGGTCTTGCCTGAACCGTCCTTCTTCCATTTCCGTTTCGAGATTTTTATTCGTTGCTGCCAGCACGCGTACATCCGTTTCAATGAACTTTGTCCCCCCGACTCTTTCGAACTTCTTTTCTTGAAGAATCCTGAGAATTTTTGCCTGGGCCTTCAAGCTCATATCGGCAACCTCATCGAGAAACAGGGTGCCACCGTTTGCCAAGTCAAATTTCCCTCTTTTTTTTGCCGTTGCTCCCGTGAAAGAACCCTTCTCATGGCCAAAGAGTTCACTCTCGATCAGTTCTTCCGGAATGGCCGCACAGTTTACTTCAACAAACGGCTTCTCTGATCTTTTACTCAGTCGGTGAATCGACCTGGCAACAAGTTCCTTTCCGGTTCCGTTTTCACCCATTATGAGTATCCAGGCATTTGTAGGAGCGATAATATGAATCATTTCTTTTAACTCTGTAATCAGTCTGCTGTTTCCCGTCAGTTCATAGTCGTGCTCTATCTTACCCTTCAACAATTTGTTTTCCTCTTCCAGACGAGCCAGATTCAGAGCATGATCCACTGTCAGGACAACCTTATCCAGAGATAATGGTTTTTCTATGAAATCATACGCCCCCAATTTTGTCGATTTGACAGCCGACTCTATTGTGCCGTGACCGGATATCATAATCACCTGTATCTGAGGATGTTTTGCTTTGATCTTCGTGAGTGTTTCAATACCGTCCATACCGGGAAGCCAGATGTCCAAAAGAATCAGATCAGGAAGTTCTTCTTCCACGATATCCAGACATTCCTCTCCGCTCATAGCAGTAATAACCTCATATTCTTCATCAGACAAAATGCCTTTCAGCGCCTGACAGATACTTTCTTCATCATCAACAATGAGTATTGTCTGATACATAATCCAACCAACCCTATATTTCTTTTATTACGTAATCGGTAATTCAAAAGCTATAACTGTTCCTAGGGGAATATTATCTCCGACGATCACAGAACCGTTGTGATCCGATATAATTGAATCGACAATCGCAAGACCGAGACCCATTCCTGATTTTTTTGTCGAAAAGTATGGTTCAAAGAGCTTGATCTTATTTTTCGGCGATATGCCGGGACCATTATCGCATACTTCCACACGGGCCTTTCGTTGATTTCTATTACAACTCGTTCTGATTTCGATCATTCCACTGCTATTCAGTCCCGAAACAGCCTCAACGGCGTTGTCCAGGAGATTAACCATCACCCTTTTAATCTGTTCAGCATCAATATTTATCTCTGGCATACGATCGTCTTTCTGAAAATCGAAGGTAATGTCTTTATGGGCATCCTGGAACAATATAATAGAATCAAGAATGACTTTGTTGAGATCATTAGGAGTAGGGTTTGTCACGGGGAGCCTCGCGAAATGTGAAAACTCATTAACCAGTCTCTTGAGAACTTCTACCTGATTGCTTATGGTTCTGGTACATTCTTGAAACACCGTACCGTCGGTGCCCGAAATTTTATCGCCATACTTCCTTTGTAACCTTTCAGCACAAAGTTTAACAGGAGTCAACGGGTTCTTTATTTCATGAGCTATTCTCCGTGCTACTTCCCTCCACGCAGCAATCCTCTCGGCTTTTTGAAGCTGTGTGAGATCCTCGAAAACAACGACCATACCCATGTAATTGCCGTTATCATTTCTCGATAACGTTACCGCTACCAATACTGTTAAAATTCTATCTCGTAGCATCAATTGAATCTGTTTTTCAATAAAATCACTGCTAGTCTCATTCAATTCTTTTAAAAATTCGTTAACTAACTCCATATACTCAGGTTTCAAAACCTCTTCATATTTCCTGCCGATGACTTTTTCGGTTTTTATGTCCAGCATTCTCTCTGCAGCCCGATTAATCGTACTGATCACACCATCCCGGTCAACCGAAACAATCCCTGCTGAAACATTTTTCAAGACAGTTTCCATGTACTGCCGACGCTGTTCAAGGTCCATGTTCGCCAACTTCAAATCTTCATTGCTAACCTTGAGATCCTTTGTCATTTTATTAAATGAATCAACAAGGACTCCAATTTCGTCATCTGCTAGGACATCGATATGATAGTCGAGATTCCCACGAGATATTTCATCCGTTGCCTCCGCAAGGTCATGAATGGGACCTGTTATTCCTTTAGCCAGAAAGAGACCAAACCACGTTGCGGAAAATATTATCAGAAGCGTTACAATCGAAAGAGTAATGATCAAACTGAATTTAATAGGATTTTTCATAAGGGTCAGCTGTTTGTATTCCTCGTTGGTACTTGAAATGATAGTCATTTTGTCAACGAGCTCTTTCCCCATATAATAACTTATGACAACAACCCCGATGACCTCACGTGGTTTATAATTGGTAAAAATTGGCGCCAAACCACTGATGAGATCGCCGGTACCTACAGAACGCACCGTAGACGTTTCTTTGCCCATAAATACGTCTTCCAGAATTTTTGCTGAAAGCTCTATTGGAGGGATATTTGGATTATTTTGATCTCGAATAAACAACCGTTCTTTCCTGTTATCAAAATATACCTCGACAGACCCCAGGTTATAGCTCTTTTGTCGCTGCTCTATAAGCGTTTTGAGATAATCAATTTTTTCTTTCTCGTATAATTTATTCTCTGTAATTTCAGAACTAATCTGCTTGGCATAACTCTGTGCGTTATCGGCTGATTGTTGATAATAGGTCTGTGCAACTTCGAGAGATCGCTTGAGAGCACTATTTATCTTAACATTGAACCAGTTGTCGATACTGTACGAAAGAAACTGAATAGCTACCAGAAAAAGTACAACAGTGGGAACCAATGAAAGACAAACAAATGCCATGACGAGTTTTGTTCTGAGCTTTGACCCGAGTATTCCCCGCCTTCTTTCAAATATAATTTTTACGAGATTCCTTACGATCAGGAAAATGAGAAGAATGATGAGAATAACATTTATATTGATAAGACCAAAAATCAGGACCTCGTTTGAAACAGGAACAAGTTCTTCAATATGAGTAAGATGACTTTCAATATACGTGAGAAGAACGATAACAATAACAGTTATCAGTATTATAATACGTTCTCTCCGTCGTCGCTTTCTTTCTCGAATATGGTTATCTCTTTCTTCCATTTCTAATAAATAAATTCTTCCTTCTGCCAATCAGTCTCAAAATCCCATAAAGAAACAAAGAAAAAGACATATTCCATATGAAGAGGAAGACGGACTTTGTCGAGCTGAGCTTTTACCCGCACATAATATTTTTTATTTCTCATTAACTTTTTCATTGGTGCGACTACGATACCATTTAAATCTGACATTGACCTCTTTGCCATCGCAAAATTCCTGAACTGTTCGAAATTCTTCTCCCCTTCTTTTAATGAAACATAGAACATCTTTTTCACATTGTCGTATTTGATCGTATGTTTAATCGTCACGTTCGCAAGCTCTTTATCAAACCATAACCTTCGTTGCCGATACAACTCCACATAAAATGTAAATGTTGTTGGTATTCCGGCTAGAATGGCGTCTTCCATTTTTTCAGTAAAGCAGTTGTTAACTCTGAAATAGACAAGAACGTCATCACGCGTATTGGTAATTAATAGGTTGGTAATCCTTGCCTCAATTGAAAAAGACTTCAACGGCAAGAAAAATATAGAGATGAATACACACAGTAATATGTTTATAAAGAAGACCCGCCCGGTCATCAAAATCTCCTTACAGTCTTAATTCTGGTAATAATATTAACTTTTCTTTTGAATTTTGTATTGTAAAAAACAGACAGGTAAAAAGCAAGGGTTATTTATGGGCGGAAACCTCTTTGATTTGGAACACTTAGCGATGTGCCATGTTGCAGATTATTAAAGATATCTCATTTATCGTACAGAAGCCACATTTATGGGAAAGGAGAAATCGATTGTTTCCTCTCTTTCCTCTCCGTTATAATAGTGGATAATTCTCCAACATTCCTGATTTGCCAGAAGTTCTTTCAGGAGGAGATTATTCAATTTATGACCCGATTTATATGCTACGAAATGACCGATAATCGGCATTCCCAGGAGAAATAGGTCTCCAATAGCGTCTAATATCTTGTGCTTGACAAACTCATCGGGAAATCTCAGACCTTCTTTATTGATGACTCTTTCGTCATCAAGAACAACTGCATTTTTTAATGAACCGCCAAGGGCCAATCCTTTAGCCTGAAGATATTCAACATCCCTGAGGAAGCCGAAAGTCCTGGCAGGACAAATATCCTTTTCATATATTTCAGTAGAAAAAATCACATGATACGATTGTTTTTCAACGACCGGATGATCAAAGTCTATATCGTATGTAATTTCAAACTGTGATGATGGCAAAAACATTGCTTTTCCTTCACCATCACCGACGGCGACAGGTTTTTCAATTACCATCAATCTCTTTGGCTTGTTCTGTACTTCAGTACCGACAGCCTTTAACATATCAACAAAGGGAAGTGCGCTTCCATCCATGATGGGAATTTCAAACGAGTCAATTTCAATAATGGCATTGTTGATCCCCATTCCGGAAAATGCAGACAAGAGATGCTCCACGGTTGATACTCTCGTACCATTCATTCCGAGAGTTGTGGCAAGCGTTGTATCACAAACGTTGTTCAATTCAGCCTTTACTGTATTATTCTCCGACAAATCATTGCGATGGAATACGACGCCTTCATCAACACCGGCGGGCCTCACTTTCATGTTGATTTTCCTGCCTGTGTGAAGCCCTATACCACTACATTTTATGTCAGATCTGACTGTCTTTTGAAAGTACATGCCTACTCCCCTAAAATAATTCTACATTTATAATGTATGGAGAAATAATGCAATAAACATACCAGCATGAAACAAGAAAACCATGGACAAAGCCTGCCCATAACTAGCTGATAAAACATACTATTTCATTGACAAAACCCTGGGGGGAGGGGAACAGCCATGATGAAAGGTATTTCATTTTCTGAGAGTGTGTCGAAAACAACACGATATTGTAGAAACCATGCCATGTCGAAACATTTAAAAAGAGCTATCTCGTTTCCGGTCTTTTATAAAATCTTTCCTTTTCACTGTAAATACAACCACAATATTGCTGTCTATACATTCCTAACGATCTGGAAATATCGATACCTTCCTTCCATCCTTCTCTGAAATCAGCATAATAAAAGGGAATGCCAACCTCCTTACCCACGCTATCCCCTACATCCCGTATCAGTTCTTGTTTCTGAAACTTACTATACAGCAGTGTCGATGTAAACCTGTCAAATTTCCCTCTTTTAGCTATGTGTGCTGCATATCGTAATCGACTGTAGTAGCAGTAGTCACATCGATTTGCTTCCCTGAAGACTACATTCCTGAAAAACTCTTCCATGGGATAATCGTCGGTTGTTATGATCTTTAAAGCGACATCCCCGGCATATTTTTCGAGCTCATCATACCGTTTTTTGTATTCAGTATAGGGGTGAATATTGGGGTTGTAGAACAGCCCGTACACCTCGTCTCCCTGCTCCCGCAAGATCCTGAGAGGATAGATTGCACAGGGAGCGCAGCATATGTGTAACAGCGTTTTCATGAAAACCGACAACCAGCATCTAAAATCAGCATAAAATTGTAATTATAAAATCCGAATTACGAATATCGAAATGCGAAACAATTTTTAAATTCGAATTTTCCAAATATCAAAAACTTTGTACTTTTAGGATTTTTGTCATTCGAATGTGTTTCGTGCTTCGAGCTTCCGATTTCGAATTTATCTGACATTCGTCAAAATAACTCTCTCTGGTTTTTCTCCGACCACGTTCTTCCGAAATGCTCATAGGCAATTTTCGTGGCAACTCTGCCTCGTGTCGTTCGGTGAATGTAACCTTCCTGAATCAGATACGGTTCATAAACATCTTCAATTGTTGTTTTTTCCTCACCGATTGCAGACGAAAGGCTGTCAATCCCTACGGGCCCCCCGTTAAATTTATCAATAAGGGTCAGCAATATCGTCCTGTCCATGTGGTCGAATCCTTTGTAATCAACTTCCAACATTTCAAGGGCTTGAATAGCCACAGCCCTATCGATCACACCGTCGGCTTTTACCTGGGCAAAATCTCTCACCCGTCTCAGCAAACGATTGGCGATCCGGGGCGTTCCGCGTGAACGATGGGCTATTTCTTCTGCTCCATCGTCATCGAGAGAGATTGCTAAAATCTCGGCTGACCGTTTAAGAATTATTAAAAGTTCTTCCGGTATATAAAAGTCGAAACGGAAACTCATACCGAATCGATCACGCAACGGTGAAGTCAAGAGTCCGGCCCTCGTTGTTGCACCGACTAAAGTAAATCTGGGAATTTCCAATTTCATTGAGCGGGCTGACGGTCCCTGACCTATCAGGATATCGATATGATAATCCTCCATTGCCGGATAGAGTATTTCTTCCACGACATGCGAAAGACGATGAATTTCATCGATAAAAAGGACGTCATGCTCATGAAGGTTGGTCAGTATGGCCGCTAAATCTCCCGGTCTCTCAATCACGGGACCTGAAGTTACCTTGATATCAACCCCCATTTCTCTCGCCACAATATACGCGAGAGTCGTTTTCCCGAGACCGGGTGGGCCATAGAGCAGCACATGATCGAGGGCCTCTTTTCTCCCTTTTGCCGCCTCGATAAATATATCAATGTTTTTTTTGATCTTTTCCTGACCGATATAATCATTCAGGCTTATCGGGCGGAGAGAAAATTCGAATCCCGAATCTTCTTCAATCCTTTTAGACGCTATGATCGTTTCACGTGTATCCATTTTCCTGCTTATGTTGACATCGCCGCTATAATGACAAATATCAAAATCGAAATGTCACAATAATACCCAATGTTAAATATCATAATTCCCATCATCTTTGACATTTGTCATGTATCATCAGCCCGCCAGTATCTTCAGTGACTCCTTTAACACAACATCGATGGTAATCGATTCCGTCGTTTCGTTGACAACTTTTTCGAGGGCTTCTTTAGCCAGACCTTTCTTGTAGCCCAGGTTCACCAACGCCGACAGGGCATCTTCTTTCACCTGTTCTTGTTGTTTCATGCTTTCGGTAATTGTCGAAACCATTTCTTCTGAACTGATCGGCATAACCTTGTCCTTGAGCTCCAGGATCATTCGTTCGCCCATCTTTTTACCCACGCCCGGTATGCTCACCAGCCGACTCAGGTTTCCCTGCGAAACCGCCCGGATCAATTCATCTGCAGAAATACCTGAAAGAATATTCATTGCCAATCGTGGCCCTATACCAGTAACGGCAATCATTAATTTAAATATTTCTTTTTCTGAACTGCTGTAAAATCCAAAAAGACTAATAGCATCTTGTTTGACGTGGGTATGAATATTCAGTGTTACAGATTGGCCGACCTCGGGAAGTTCATAAAAGGTCGTCAAAGGAACAAAGACACGATACCCGATTCCATAAGCGTCTATAATGACATGATCAAATGACTTGTAAATTAATGTACCAACGATTCGGGCGATCATATCAGACAGGGAACACCTTTAAAAAGTTTATATGACAGATGGCAACTGCCAGTGCATCCGATGCATCTGCTGGTGGCAATTCGTTGAGTTTCAAGATGGCTTTGACCATCTTCTGGACTTGGCTTTTCTCAGCCCGCCCATATCCGACAACGGCTTTTTTAACCTCGAGTGGAGTATATTCAAATATTGGAATGTCACTCTGTGAGGCTGCCAAAATAGCAACGCCTCTCACATGCCCCAGTTTTATGAGGCTTTTTATATTCTTTCCATAAAAGATATCTTCCAGGGCTATAGCATCGGGTGAGAATTTGTTTATAATCTCATTCAAATTATTATAGATGTTTTTTAAACTTGTCGAGAACGGTTCTTTTTTATTCGCCTTGATCTCACCGTGGCTTATATAAGTTATTCCCTGTCTCTTCCTCTCAACTACGCCATATCCCGTTGTTTGAGAACCCGGATCAATTCCTAATACAATCAATTTTTCCCCTGCCAACTATTGTCTTCCGGGCTTCCGGGTTCGAACCTCATTATTCTGTTTTCGCGGCTTGTTTGTCCCATATCAGCAACAAATAACAGGCAACCGGCATCAATTCTCCAAGTCTATTGCTTTCGTTTCTCGTTTTACATACTCACAATAATCGCCGATATTCCCTTCGCCCTCAGCCCTTTGTCTTTTAACCCGCACCCTTTGCCCTATCTTCCTCTCAACTCAATCGTTCCATTACTTCATCTGATATGTCGAAGTTTGCATACACATGCTGAACATCCTCATTGTCTTCCATCTTTTCCATAAGTTTCAACATCTGTGCCGCCTTCTGTTCGTCCAGTTTAACGGTCGTCTGAGGAATCATGCTTATTTCTGCCAGAATGTATGTATATCCCGCTTCATCGATGGCAGCCTTTACGTCTTCAAATGAATCAGGATCGGTAATGACTTCAAATTCACTCTCCTGTTCCTTTACGTCTTCACCACCCGATTCCAGGACAAGTTCCATGAGATCATCCTCGTCAACAGCTGTCTTGTCGAAAACGATGTTGCCCTTCTTTTCGAATATCCACGAAACACATCCATTTTCACCGAGATTTCCACCGTGCTTCGAAAAAGTATGTCGTATCTCGGCAACTGTTCTGTTCTTATTATCGGTCATTACCGCCACCAATACGGCAACTCCCCCCGGACCATATCCCTCATAGGTGACTTCCTCATACGCTGCGGCTCCTGCAAGCTCTCCGGTTCCCTTCTTGATCGCTCTGTCAATATTATCTTTCGGCATGTTTTCGGCTTTCGCCGCCATGATCGCCTGCCGTAATCGGGAATTCCCCTCGGGATCACCACCACCCATCCTGGCGGCAATCGTTATTTCCTTGATGAGTTTTGTAAATATTTTCCCCCGCTTCGCGTCTGCCGCACCCTTTTTATGCTTTATGGTGCTCCACTTTGAATGACCGGACATAAAATCGTCTCCCAACAAAGTAATTTCAAACATTTATGCATTTATGGGGGTATATAACACAGCAAAATGTATCTTGTAAAATAAAAAAACCCCTTCATGTACGTGAAGGGGTTAAAACTAATTCCGGCAGCGTCCTACTCTCCCACACAGTCACCCATGCAGTACCATTGGCGCTGGAGAGCTTAACTTCCGTGTTCGAGATGGGAACGGGTGTTTCCTCTCCGCTATAGCCACCGAAAAATCATATGTATAAAATCGTAACAACTGCATACCATAAACGTTCTCGATAAATTTATGCATTAAGGCAAAAAATTATGGTCAAGCCTCACGACCGATTAGTATCAGTTGGCTAAACACATTACTATGCTTACACCGCTGACCTATCAACCTCATAGTCTTTAAGGGGTCTTTAGTTCCGATGTTGCCATCGGAATGGGATATCTTATCTTGAGGAAGGCTTCCCACTTAGATGCTTTCAGCGGTTATCCCTTCCGAACGTAGCTACCCAGCAGTGCCGCTGGCGCGACAACTGGTACACTAGAGGTTCGTCCATCCCGGTCCTCTCGTACTAAGGACAGCTCCTCTCAAATATCCTACGCCCGCAACAGATAGGGACCGAACTGTCTCACGACGTTCTGAACCCAGCTCACGTACCGCTT
>JAFGQS010000006.1 GCA_016935565.1 Deltaproteobacteria bacterium | reverse complement strand
GCTGCCACATTCGTCATGAAAAGAGAAAGCATTGTGGCAAGAAGGCCGACAGCAAAAAGGATAACAAGTGCATGCGTTCCTTCGAGCAGATGCAGCATTTGTGAAGCAATATACGCGGCAGCACCGGTGTGATCCATGGCGATGCCGAGAGGAATCAATCCTGCCAGCAAAAACACCGTTTTCCAGTCGACGGCCTTGTATGCTTCATCAATCGGTATAATTCTAAGAAGAATCATGGCCAGGGCCCCCGTCAGAAGACCGAGAGAGATCGGGAAGCCGGTCAGAGCAAGCATGATGGCCCCTGCAAAGCACAGAGTGGCAGCGATCGGTCTTGATTCTCCAGTTGCCTCTGCTGCTTCAACCGGTGTAACAAGGACGAAATTGATATTGTCGGCCATTGCCTTGATCTGTTCCCATCGACCATGAACAATTATGGCATTGCCTGGTTGGAGTACCTGATCAGAGAAATCTCCCCGCTTTTCGCCCTCACCGCTGAGGAGCATGATCGGTTCGACGCCATAGGTCTTGCGGAGCGCTATTTCTAGCAACGTTTTCCCTGTAACGGATGACCTGACAGGAATTATTAATTCTGCAAAACCGGCATGGCCTGCTGTCTCAAGGTGTTCAAAGGGTTTCATGTCCTTTCTGAACATCAATTCATATTCGGTAACGAAGCGTATAAGATCGGTCTGATCACCGAGAAGCGCCAGCTTCTGACCCGCTGCAAATGGAGTATGTCGCCACGGAGCGTGTAGTACATCATCTCCATCAGCGAGAGCAAGAAGATTCAGCCTGTGTTTCGTCCATAATTCTGCCTCCTCTCTCGTTTTTCCCACCAGCGGACTTTTCGAGGTAATGATGCACTGGTAGATGGTGGTCGGAAGACTCCATCTGTCGATCAGGCGTTGCTGGATGCTTATGGTTTTTTCTTCCTTTCCTTTTGCCCCGGGAAGGACAAATTTACCGAAAAGCAGGAAATACAACAGCCCGGCGGAAAGAAGGGCTATTCCAGCGGGCGTGACGCTGAAAAGACCGAATGCCTGATGTCCTCCCTGCCGTAAGAGATCATTCAGAATAAGGAGCGGGGTCGAACCGACCATGCTCAGATTGCCACCCAGTATGACTGCAAAACCCATTGGCATCAGGAGCCGTGATGCAGGCATTCCTGTGCGTTTGGCAACTCTCAACATGGCCGGCAGGAAAAGGGCAGCTGCCCCGATATTTTGCATGAATGCGGAAATCAGACCGGCTGTTAACGATACCAGGCCGATCAAGCGCTTTTGATTTGATTTGGCCGCCGAAACGATGAGTTGTATGATCCGGTTCATTGCTCCGGAACGGTCGACACCATAGCCCAGTATCATCACAGCGATAATTGCAACCACGGCATTACTGGCGAGTCCTGAAAATGCCTCAGACGGTTTGATGAGTCCCAGCCAGGGGAGGGACACCATCACAATAATGGCGACAATATCAACCCGCAGGAGTTCGCTGACAAAAAGAAACACCGTTATGGCAAGTATCAGCAGTACGAGAGCAATCTGAAATGTCATGGCATGACTCCGTACCTTGATGGAAACGTTTTTTCAATTTCTGAAAATTTTCTGTTCGCAGAGCAAAGAAAAAGGTTCAGACTTCAACAGTCAACAAAATTAAAGGAAAAAAGTTCTTTCATACTGACTTCAGAAAGCAGAAATTCAAGCTTGTATAAAATCTTCACCGTTGGGAAAATAAAAAGATGTAAATTATAACCTTTTGTTTCCATCCTTCTCTGAAATTTATAGCAGCGAAAATAAAAAGGTCAAGGAAAATCAAATGATTCTTCATGCGCAACTATGTTTACATCGACTCGACCAATGAAAAATTGCCGACGATTCTTTGAACCTTACCCCTCTGTTATCACTGTTTGTGATTATAATTGGTTATGCTAACGTGTTCCAGAATTTCTTTCCGCATCCGGTGAAGAAGTTTTGATCGTCACAATCAGATATTCCGATCAAGCGTATAACCTTTGGCCTTGAAATGATTCTCAATGGATTGTTGGATCGATTGGTTGATCAGGTTATCGATTTCTTCCTCGGAGAGATTCCTGGCTTCCTTGATCAGTAACGGCCGGTTGTAATAGGCTTTTTTTGATACGGATGAAAGAGAAACCTCTTGATTCTTCAGCCGATATTCGATTTCTACCTGTATGGGAACATCGAGTTCCTAGTCTTCCGCTTGAATGAAAAGGTGTGTCTTGATGGTGTCGATTATCCAGATCATAGCGCTGTTTACCGGTAATTAAGCGGATTAACGAAAACAACTGAGTGCGGTACGTATATGACATCAGACGAATTCGATGGTCAGGTCGGGGAATTCTTTTTGAAATTCGGCGTCGAGATTTCTTAAGATGGTAGCCGATACTGCCATGGCAATGCCGGCGCACGTGACGCACCCGGGCTGACGGCTGACAAAATCGGTAAAGACGTAGAGTAAATTTTGTTCCTCACTGAAGCGAACCTTTTTCACAAGTCCGAGTTCGGCCACAGAAAGATTACTCTCCGGGTCTTTGACCCTGTCGAGTACCGAATCGATTTTTTGTGTCATGTCAACTTTCATTTTGGAACCGCCTTGTACTTTTTAGTTATTGTACTGTATGTATCACCCCTATTCAATGAAATAAATACTATGCCTTCACCAGGTATAGTTCGGGTTGTTACGAAATTCATTTTCGTTCGGGTGCCAGGCCGTATTTCTCTTGACCAATGATATGGTATTATCTATATTCAGTACATTAATACGGTGTGTGTGCACGACCCACGGCTCTTCCGTTTGCTGCATCCATCATGAAAGGTTCAGTAAAAATGAAAATAAAAGTAGAAAGAGAAAAAATTGTCCTGGCGGTAAAAAAGTTAGAGGGAATCGAACTGGTTCTAGATGATTCGGATGATGCAAGAGAGGCAATCGAGCTTATCCTGAGAAAAACCGAATTATTCGAGGGCGATCATTACCAGAAGCTGAAGGACGTTACAGTTACATCAATCCAGGAATATAAGACATCGGCTGTGGACTACAAGCTGATGTTTCTTTTAGAATTTGTTTTTGAAGATGATGTCACCCTGGATACGAAGGCAGGTTTCATCAAAAATCTTCAGGGATTTTTCAATAAACTGTAGCGGATACCATGTCAAAGACGGGTGTTACGTCATAGTGTGTTCAAGTCCGCCTTTATCTTTAACGTTCCATCTTTAATCATGGAATCTTTCGTTGTATCCAGCCACAATCTGAATTGTTCTTCCCCTTTCACTCTCAACAGTGTTTTTCCCAAGATATCTTTCCGGGATTCCAGGTCTTTTAAATCAAGTGTTCCTCGTCCTTTAAATCTGACGATCACATAACTTCCATTAATATAAAAAGGTTTGTCGGGGTAAGGCTCTTTTTCGGAAAGCAGAAAGAGTTCCTGGGCAAGGTCCATAGAATATCCGATCCCGGGTATATCCGGATTTGGCAGAAAGAGTCCCGTATTTTTTACCTTCAACCGTTCCTGCCTGGCAATTTCTTCGAAATTCTCACCCTTTTTCAGGCGATCAATGATGCCTTCAGCCGTTTCCTTACATAATCGCATACGTTCCTCATTTATATAGCTTCGTTGTATCTCCTTTCGGGCTTCTTTGAGATCCGGTATATGAGAAGGCTCAATTTTGTTGATTTTAACGATATAAAAACCTTGATCGTCAGAGAGGAGTGACGCCGTCTCATTTTCCTTCAAGACAAAGACATGCTTGTCGAAATCCTTAATCCGCGAGAGCTCCTCTGGCAAGGTGTCTTTCGAAAAAAAGGCAGTTGTCTTAATTGTCAGTTTGTTTTGGTTTCCATACTCTTCGAAATTTTCTTCCTGATAGATAATGTCGTTCGCCTCTTTTGCTGCTTTCGCAGCCTTATCCATGCCTTTAATAAACTTGACTTTTGCACGGATCTTGTCCTTTACCTCTGTCAGTGGGTATGGTTCATCTTTCGATTTCAAAAAGTCGCTTTTGTTATAATCATAATAGTCGGAAATCTCGCCTTCGGAAATCTCGACGGATTTGGCAAAATCTTTTCCGAAAAATGCCATGTATTTGACCTGAACCTTCGAGGGTATCCGGAAGTCCTCGCCATGTTCCTTGAGGTAGTTTCCAAGGTCTGTATCTGAGGGGTTACCCCGGGTTTTAAAAGTGTCCGCTGAGATTGTGATGAAATCGACGCTGATTGTTTCGTTCTGGATTCTGTAGATATCGTATACTTCTTTATCCGAGACTTTTGTCGCTTCCTTGATGAGTCTCTCGAGCTTGCCAATAATGAGAACTTTTCTCTGCATATCTTCGAAATCTTCGGGATTCAAGCGGTTATACCGAAGCATTCGATGATAAAGATTAATATCGAAAACACCGTTTTGCTGGAACGCAGGATATGAGAAAATGGTGGACCTGACTTCATCAGCGCTCACATCAAGGTTGAACTCTTCTGCCTTTGCGAGAAGAACCGCCTGGTTGATCACATTATCAAGGGCCAGTTGCTTGATGTTAAGTGATTCGAGCATTTCATCCGTTAAAGTACCTTTATAATGCTGTCGATAATGGTCTAAGAGGTTCTGGTATTCCTTCTTAAACTCGAGGTAACTGATCGCCGTGTCCTTTACGATCGCAAGCGCTTCCGCTTCCCGTTGCCGCCTGAGTGATCCGAAGTAGAAGATGAATACGATAATTATAATGCCCAGGAGTACCTGCATGAACCAGGCTCTTGCATGTTTTCTCATTAATCGAAGCATAGGGTATATATCCTTTATGTATAGTGAAAAAGCGGAAATCAAATCGCTTGACGAAGCACACCGTGTATAAGTAGTATAGTCACCTGTAAAATGCAATATTTTTTTAGAAAGACGTTGATTAGGTTATTTAAATGCTGTATAGGTTATCTTGCAGAAAAAATAGGGGGATACGGTCTTGCTATTTGATTTTATTTTAGGAATGTTTTCCAATGACTTAGCCATCGATTTGGGGACAGCAAATACCCTTGTCTGCGTCAAGGGTAAGGGTGTCGTGCTGAGCGAGCCGTCAGTCGTTGCTGTTCATAGAGATTCGCGGGGAATGAAAAGGGTGCTTGCCGTTGGATCGGAAGCGAAGAAGATGCTTGGGAGAACGCCGGGAAATATTGTGGCTATCCGACCAATGAGAGACGGCGTGATTGCCGATTTTGAGATTACAGAAGCCATGTTACGGCATTTTATTCTGAGTGTTCACAATAGGAGGGCCCTGGTACGTCCGAGGATAATTATATCCATTCCCTCGGGCATTACGCAGGTAGAGAAAAGGGCCGTTAAAGAAACGGCAGAATCAGCAGGGGCACGAGAAGTCTATCTCATTGAGGAACCAATGGCGGCGGCCATCGGTGCAGGATTACCGATTACAGAACCGATTAGTTCCATGATCGTGGACATTGGGGGAGGGACGACGGAAGTTGCCGTCATATCTTTGGCTGGAATTGTTTATTCAAAATCCGTTCGCGTTGCCGGGGATAAACTTGATGAAGCAATCGTGCAGTATATGAAGAGAAAATATAGTCTTCTCATCGGCGAGAGGTCGGGTGAGATGATCAAGACTACCATCGGATGTGCATATCCTGACACTGAACTACGGATGGTTGATGTCAAAGGAAGAGACCTCATATCGGGCATTCCGAAGATTATCGAAATAAATTCAGAAGAAATAAGAGAAGCAATAATGGAACCGGTAAGTATTATTGTCGATGCGATCAAAGATGCTCTTGAAAACGCCCCGCCGGAATTAGCAGGTGATATTGTTGACCGAGGTATTGTACTAACCGGCGGTGGAGCTCTTTTAAGGAATCTGGATATGCTCTTGCGTGAAGAAACCGGTCTTCCCATATCCATATCGGATGATCCTCTTTCAACGGTGGCCAAAGGTGCCGGGATGGCTCTTGAAGAGATAGATCTTTTGAAAGAGGTTGCCATTCAGCTATAAACCGGATATGGAATCTTCTGCCGAAATATTATCTTTTATATGATCTTTTATTCCCTCTATGCTTAAAGCTTTTTTGCTGAGAACAAAATGTTTTTGCCATATTCTTCCTTTGGATAAAAGATGCCATTTCCTAATAAGTATCGATCGATTATTATAGCTTCAATTCTTGTTGTCATTATTTTTATAGTCCTTTCATTAGTATTGAAATCTTCAGATGAAACAAGTTTTTTCAGGAAGGTCGTACTGGAAATAGTCGTACCGTTAGAGAATGTCGTAAACTCGGCTCTTGAAGGCATTCATAAGGGGTGGGACCGATATGTCTTTTTGGTTGGTCTGGAGGAGGATAACAAAAAGCTTAGAGAAAAGGTTTCATCCTTAACGAATGAAGTTCGTACATATAGCGAAACACATCTGGAATGTATGAGATTAAGGAAACTTTTGAACTTGCAGGAAAGTTTCCAGTCACAAACGATTGCTGCGAGGGTGATAGGCAGAGAGCGGTCATCTATATTCAAGACAATACTACTTGACAAGGGAACCTCTGATGGTCTGAAGGTCGGTCTGCCGGTTATTGCCGTCGGAGGTGTTGTCGGTAGGATAATAGATGTATCCTGGAATGTATCGAAAGTTCTGCTCTTTATTGATTACAATAGTAATATTGACGCGCTTGTTCAGAATTCCAGAGTCCAGGGAATTTTACAGGGTTCAGGAAACAAGGGATGTGTATTGAAATACGTTCAGCGATTGGAAAATGTCAATGTCGGTGACGCAGTCGTGTCATCCGGTTTGGCCGGGGTTTTTCCGAAAGGTTTGCTTCTCGGAACTGTTATAAGTGTGGACAAGGAGGAGACGAATCTGTTTCAGAAGATTAGCGTTGATCCATCGGTCGATGTGTCAAAACTTGAAGAGGTATTGGTGATTGTAAAAAAGGAAGTTAAAGACAAATGATATATTATTTGTTGATGCCGGTCTTTGCGTTATTGTTGCTCGTGTTTCAGACAACGGTACTCGATCTTTTTGCATTCGGTAAAATTAAGCTGGAAATTTCTCTTTTAATTGTCATCTATGCAGGTTTTCATCTGGATATCATCAAAGGAGGGGTTCTGTCTTTTCTTCTGGGCGCTCTTCTCGACTGCATGACCAGCCTCATTCCGGGTTTCCACATCATTTTCTATATGCTGATATTTGTTATCTCGAAGAAAATTTCTTCCAGGGTGTATCTGGAAGGAATTTTATTCATTGTGATTTTTACGTTTCTCTGTGTCTTTCTTGAAGGGGTTGTGGTGTTTCTCATCTATTTATTCGTGTTTGATGTCAATATATCGTATGATATTTTTAATACTTATTTACCGCAAGCCCTGGTTCTCAGTGCGATTGGGCCAACCTGTTTTGCCTTATTTTATCGGCTTGATATTTTGATGCAATATGGAGAAGAAAAGTAAATTAATAACCTATGACCCTGGTGAATTCAGGAGAAGGTTTAACGTATTAATATGGCTGATGATCTGCGCGTTTGCGTTTCTCGGTACAAAAATGTGGTATCTGCAGGCCATTCAAGGTGAGAAATTAAGTCAGCGATCCATGAATAACAGAATTCGCCTTCAAGAAATAAAGCCATTACGAGGGCTAATTCTCGACACGAATGGCCGGATCCTTGTTGATAATCAGCCATCATTTGATATTTCAATCGTTCCTGAAACGGCGAAAGATGTGAAAGGTGTTATCAAAAGATTGGAACATTTGTATATAGAAAGAGATATGAAGTTAACCAATACCGTTACTTTCGAAAAGAAAAGAAAACCCTTTGTTCCGATTAAACTGGAAAGAAATATAGGGCGGGATAAAGTAGCCGTTGTTGAGACCAATACGCTTGATTTGCCCGGTGTCATCGTTGATATTGTCCCGGTAAGAAAATACATTTATGGAGAAATAATGGCGCACGTTCTTGGTTATGTCGGTGAGATTAGTACCCTTGAATTGGAAAGGGATCCCAACGGTGACCGTAAGCGTGGAGATGTTGTCGGTAAACTGGGTATCGAAAAATCAATCAATAGATATTTAATGGGGAAAAGCGGTGGAGAGCAGATAGAGGTAAACGTCAGCGGAAGAAAATTAGATGTTCTCGGTAAGGTCGAATCCGTTCCGGGCTATAATATTATGCTTACCATTGATGCCGATCTTCAGAAAATTTGTTGGGATGCATTTCAGGAAAAGGCGGGGTCTGTGATTGTAATGGATCCACGGGATGGTTCCATACTGGCCATGGTTAATAAACCCTCATTTGATCCTAATTTGTTTAACCGGGGAATATCTGACGGTGAATGGAGTAAACTCCTCAGTAATCCCCTTTGTCCCATGCAGAATAAGGCAACTTCGGGACAGTATCCACCCGGTTCTACTTTTAAATTGATCGTTGCAGCTGCGGCACTTGAAGAGGGGTTGATAACGCCGGATACGCTGATCTATTGTGATGGTACTTTTACCAAGGGAGACAGGACGTTCAGATGCTGGAAAAAGCATGGTCATGGGGGTGTTGATCTGTATCGTGCCATTGTAGAATCATGTGACGTTTATTTCTACAACCTGGGAGCGCAGATTGGTGTTGATACACTGGCGGAATATGCGAAAAGATTCGGTTTCGGATCGAAGACGGGTATTGATATACCCGGAGAAAAAGAGGGACTGATGCCAACAAAAAAATGGAAACTGAACAGATTTAAGGAACCATGGCAGGTCGGTGAGACTATTTCTTTATCTATCGGTCAAGGTTTTGTTATGCTGACACCTTTGCAACTGATAAGAGCTTACTGTGCTCTGGCGAATGGCGGAGTCCTCTATCGACCGAGGCTTTTAAAAAAGGTCACCACAGAAAAAGGACAGATTGTCAGGATGTTTCATCCTGAAAAACTGTCTTTATTGCCGATTAGTAAAAAGAATCTAGAGATATTAACCCATGCATTATGGGGAGCCGTTAACGAAGATCACGGTACCGGAGGGGCTTTGAGAAGAAATGAAAGTGATGTTTCAGGAAAAACGGGTACGGCACAGGTTATAGAAATGGCTCAGGACGAGGAAGATGAGAATACGAAGAATGTTCCTTACAAATACCGGGATCATGCACTTTTTGTCTGTTTCGCGCCACATGATAATCCTGAAGTTGCCGTCGTTGTTATTGTAGAGCATGGTGGACATGGAGGGTCAGCAGCGGCTCCCATAGCGAGAAAGATAATAGATGGGTATTTTGACCTGAAGGGCACAAGGAATATCCTGCACGTTGCAGAAAAGAGGAGATGAAATTTCCGGGTAGCAGGTGGTAAACAATGAAGATCGATCGGAGATTGTTTGTTAATTTTGATTGGATATTGCTCGTTTTGGTTTTAGTAATCAGTTGCATCGGCCTCTTGAACCTTTACAGTATTAGTTGCACCCTTACGCATATAAGCGGCAAGCCGCTGTACATCAAACAATTTTACTGGATGCTGATCGGCCTTGCAATGATGCTCGCTGCTGCCAGTATAGACTATCATTTCATCGTGAGATATGGTTATGTTATTTATTGTATTTCACTTTTACTTCTTGTTTCGGTCTTCATCCAGGGAACGGCAACTCATGGTTCGCAACGATGGTTGTTCTTTTGGGGGTTGTCGTTCCAACCGTCTGAGCTGATGAAATTAACCGCAATTATTGCGTTAACAAAATACATTACTGAGAATAAGATTAATGAGGGTTATCATATAAAAAGTCTTGCAATCCCGCTTGCTATTGCTGGGGTTCCCTGTTTGATCATTGCGATCCAACCTGATCTTGGAACGGCTCTTTTTTTAGCCATCCTGTTTTTTTCTGTGATTCTTTTTGTCGGAGTCAACAGGAAGACCCTTGTAATGTTTGCCACGAGTGGTATTGTATTGGCTCCGCTCTGCTGGTTTTTTCTGAAAGATTATCAGCGGGAGAGAATTTTGACCTTTCTAAACCCTGAAAGAGACCCTCTCGGGTCCGGTTATCATATCATTCAGTCAATAATAGCAGTAGGATCGGGGGGTATTTTCGGAAAAGGGTTTTTAAAGGGTACGCAAAGTCAGTTAAAATTTCTGCCCGAACAGCAAACGGATTTTGTGTTTTCTGTATTTGCCGAAGAGTGGGGGTTTTTAGGCGCAATCATATTGATGTTCATGTTCCTTGCCCTTATTTTGTGGGGATTGAAAATTGCTCGAAATTCAAAAGATCTGGCAGGGACATTAATCGCTTTTGGTATAACCGTCTTTATCTTTTGGGGTGTTTTTATCAATGTGGGCATGATCCTCGGTACACTTCCTGTTGTAGGAATTCCTCTTCCCTTTTTGAGCTATGGTGGTTCGTCCATGGTTGTTTTAATGACGGGAGTGGGTCTGCTCATGAATGTAAGTATGAGAAGGTTTATGTTGCAACCATAGTTTACAGAAGATTTTATGAAGGAGGTTTTACATGGCAGATAGAAAATCGGATGCTGATATTATCGCGTTTCTGGGGCAGGGGACGGAATTTGACGGAAAACTGATTATAAAGGGTTCCATAAGGATCGACGGTGTATTCAAGGGAGAAATAACGGGAGAAGGGACACTGATTGTCGGAGAAGGTGCCCGTGTTGAAGCTGACATTTCGGTAGATAATTTACTCATATTCGGGGATGTCAGGGGTAATTTTGAGATCAAAGAACGGGTAGAAATTTGTTCTACCGGCAAATTGTTTGGTAATTTAAAAACGCCGGCATTTATCGTGCAGGAGGGAGCCATCTTTGAGGGAGACTGTCAGATGGGGACAAAACCGGAGCGAAAACCTGTTGAAGAAAAAGAAGTGTGATATGGTAATTGGTAATTCACGACTCGTAACCGTATGAAAAAAATAAGATTAACCACCAGTTCATGCAGGGAGGTTTTTGATAATATCATCGTTGATATGGATAAAAAATACTTGACAACATTTGAGAGTTATGCTTAGTAGTCCCCGTTCTTGAGAAGTATTATTGAAGGATCTGTTGGTGAGGAACGTTAGGGATTATAAAGTAGTTATTGATACTGAGCAAATGGCTCTATCTGCCGTGGTAGGAGTGTTAGTCAATTCTTGATAACCGGGTTGTTTTTTATAGGAACTCGGTTTTTTTTTGTCTTGTAGAGGTGAGAGGTAATGGTTGAGATAAATTCGACGGTTTGGATTCAGATGGCAAACTTCCTTATTCTGATTTTTGTGTTGAATGTAGTTCTTTTTAAACCGATTTTGGGAGTCATTGAGGGAAGGAAAAAACGACTTGAAGATCTGGATGAAGAAGTAAAATCTCTTGAAACTGAGGTTGATGAAAAAATGGCCGATTATGAGGATAAGCTTCGCCAGGCGAGGCAGGAAGCAATGAACGAAAGAAATGAAGTTCAGCAGAAAGCGGCCGAAGATGGTAAAGCAATAATGGGAGAAGCACGAAGTGAGATTTCGGAAATTATCGAAGATTTCAAGAAAAAGCTCAACAAAGAATTGACGGATGCAAGAAAAATTTTGAAAAGTCAATCAGAAAAAATATCTCGAGAGATTTCTGAAAAGGTTTTAGGGAGGAGCATTCAATGAAAAGAATTTTAACGGACATTCTCTCAAAACGATTTTTGTTACATTCTTTTTTGCCGGCGGTGTTATTTTTATTGATGACCGGTGCCATTGTGTATGCTTCAGGTGGTGGAGAGGCGGAAGGCCATGGCACGAAAAAACTGATTGATTTTGGCTGGAAGTCTTTAAATGTCATAATCCTTGTTGCTATTTTGTATAAGCTCACTGCAAAGGGAATCAAGGGCTTTTTTGTGGGACGCCGCCAGACAATTAAAGAATCATTAGAGACGGCTATTGAACAAAAAGAAGCTGCTCAGAAAAAATTTGAAGAGTATTCCGCTAAACTGGAAGAAGCGAGAGGAGAGATTGAGGATATTACACAGATGATTCACGCACAGGGCCTGGCAGAGAAAGAAAAAATCATCGAAGATGCCAGACGAGCCGCAGACAAAATGAAAGAAGATGCAAAATCGCGCATGGATCAGGAATTCAAAAAAATGAAAAATGAATTACGGGCGGAAGCAACTGAACTTTCCGTCCAGATGGCTGAAGCGATCTTAAAAAAGAATATTAAGAAAAATGATCATGACAGTATGGTTACAGACTTTATAGATAGGATGGTGAAGCGAAATTGAGAGGGAGCGAAATTGCGAAACGTTATTCCAGGGCTTTCTTTGCGATAGCCAAGGAAGAGTTGAGGTACGAAGAATACTACAATGAACTTAAAAGCTTTTCTTCTCTTCTTGAGCAAAATGCAAATCTTAAAGATTTCTTAAACAATCCTATGTTTGCTCAATCTGATAAGGTAGCCGTTGTAACGGAGGTGCTGAAGAAGATTGAGGTATCTCCGATAACGGAAAGTTTTGTAAAGCTTTTAGTAGACAAAAGAAGGATCAATGTCCTTCAGGAAATCGAGAATTATTATCAGTACTATATGGACGAAGTGTTGAATACGGTGAGGATACAGGTAAAATCTGCTTATAAGTTATCGGATGAGCTTTCTGAAAAGATTAAAGCACGAATGGAAGAGATTACCGGTAAAAAAGTCGAAATGGAAATTGAACGCGACACATCGTTATTAGGTGGAGTCGTTGTGAAAGTTGGAGACACCTTATATGATGGTAGCGTAAAAACCCAGCTAAACAATATTAGGGAACTCTTAAGGGAGGAGATGTAAAGAATGGAAGCAATCAGGGCAGAGGAAATAACTCAGATAATTTCCAAGCAGATAAAGGATTATGAGAAAAAGTTAGATGTGAGCGAAACCGGAACAATTTTGTCCGTTGGTGATGGTATCGCAAGAGTCTATGGTGTGGAGAATGTCATGGCCATGGAGTTGGTGGAGTTCCCTGGCGGCATATTGGGAATGGTGCTGAATCTTGAAACGGACAATGTCGGTGTTGCCATTCTTGGTGAAGATACGCACATCAAGGAAGGTGACATAGTCAAGAGAACGGGAAGAATTGCAGAGGTTCCCGTCGGAGAAGGCGTGCTTGGTCGCGTTATCGACGGTACGGGTGCTCCGATCGATGGCAAAGGTCCCATTGAGACGAAATTATCACGGCGAATCGAAATGGTTGCACCCGGTGTTATTCAACGCCAGCCCGTTAATCAGCCCCTCTATACGGGATTGAAATCCATTGATGCGATGACACCGATCGGACGAGGTCAGCGAGAACTGATCATCGGCGACAGACAGATCGGAAAAACAGCGATCTGTATTGATGCAATCATCAGGCAGAAAGAGACAGGAGTCAAATGTATCTATGTCGCCATCGGCCAGAAAAAGTCGACCGTTGCCCAGGTAGTTGAGGCACTGAGAAAATACGATGCCATGGATTATACCTGTGTCGTATCGGCCACTGCAAGTGATCCGGCAACGCTGCAGTACATAGCGGCATTTGCGGGATGCAGTATCGGTGAATATTTCCGTGACAATGGTCAGGATGCTCTGATACTCTATGACGACCTTTCAAAACAGGCCGTTGCATACAGACAGATATCGCTGCTTCTGCGGAGACCTCCGGGACGTGAGGCATTCCCCGGCGATATTTTCTACAATCACTCACGGCTGCTCGAACGAGCCGCGAGAGTAAGCGAAGAGCTGGGGAGCGGATCTCTGACAGCGTTGCCCATTATCGAAACGCAAGCCGGTGACGTTTCCGCCTATATTCCGACGAACGTTATTTCCATTACCGACGGTCAGGTATATCTTGAGCCTGATCTGTTCTACGCAGGTATCAGACCTGCAATCAACGTTGGCCTGTCGGTTTCGAGAGTCGGTGGTGCCGCTCAGGTGAAGGCTATGAAGCAGGTGGCCGGAACCCTGAAACTCGACCTGGCGCAGTATAGAGAGCTGGCGGCGTTCGCCCAGTTCGGAAGTGACCTCGATAAAGCAACCCAGGCGCAACTGGACAGGGGCGCTCGACTTGTCGAGTTACTGAAACAGCCTCAGTATCAGCCGATGTCTCTGGGAGAAGAGGTGTTGATCCTGTTTGCGGGAGTCAGGGGATTTGTTGATAAATATCCGGTAGAAGCTTTGAAGCGATATGAAGCTGAGGCCCTGAACTTTGTAAAAAGCAAATATCCTGAAGTATTGAAAGAAATCGACGAAAAACAGATCATCAATGACGAACTTGACGGAAAAATACGGAGTGTTCTGACTGAGTTTGATACTGTGTTTGCCGCCGAGTAAGAATCTGAATATTTACGAATATGGGAGTTGGTTGAATGGCCTCTTTAAGGGATATAAAACGGAAAATTCAAGGAGTTGTTAAAACGAAGCAGATCACCAGGGCGATGAATATGGTGGCTGCAGCGAAGCTGAAAAGCGCTCAGTTGAGAATGGAAAATTTCAGACCCTATGCAGAAAAGTTTATGGAAGTCCTCGGTAGTGTTGCTGTTCGGGTCGATCCTGATATGCATCCTCTTCTCGCAGTAAGAGAACCGAAGAAGGTGAGAATTATTTGCATGACATCTGATAGGGGACTGTGCGGCGCATTCAATTCAAACGTGATGAGAGCGACGGAAGGATTCATCCGGGAAAGAGTCAAAGAGGGTAAAGAAGTTTCACTTGTCACGGTCGGGCGAAAGGGACATGATTTATTCAGGAGAAAAGAAAACGTTGTCGGAAAGTACACCGATGTTTTCAAACAATTTGACTTCAGACTGGCTGCAGGCATCGGGGATATGCTGATATCATCCTTTATGGATGAGGAATACGATGAACTGTATATTGCCTATAATGAATTTCGGAATATAGCGGTTCAGCGAACGAAGATTGAACGGTTGCTTCCCATTCCATCGATTGACTCTGTAGAAGAGCTTGAGCCTGAAAGGCGGGTAGAATACATCTATGAACCGTCGGAAGAAATAATCATAGGAGAAATCCTTCCGGCATATATCAAGATGATGATCTACCGGTCGCTTCTGGAGACAGCGGCCGGTGAAAACGGTGCCCGGATGGTCGCCATGGATAACGCAACCAGCAACTGCGAAGAAATGATCGGGGATCTAACCCTGAAATATAATAAGGCGAGGCAGCAGGCAATTACCGCCGAACTCATGGATATCGTCGGCGGTACTGAGGCCCTGGCAAAAGGATAACGCTTACCATATAACAGTATATATTGTGGGCTATCCGGCTCGTTATGTAACAGTGAACATGAAATACTCTATAAACGATTGAAGGAGATGGGTATGAACATAGGAAGGATTGTGCAGGTCATTGGACCCGTTGTCGACGTTGAATTTGCCGGTGGTAATCTGCCGAGCATTAAGAATGCAGTCTTGGTATCGAACCCGGCGATCAACGATCAGGAAGACAATTTGGTAGTTGAAGTCGCGCAGCACCTGGGTGACAATGTTGTAAGATGTATAGCTATGGATATAACCGACGGTCTGGTACGCGGTATGAATGCTAAGGATACGGGTGGACCGATCACCGTGCCTGTCGGTAAAGAGTGTCTCGGAAGAATCCTCAACGTTGTCGGCAGACCTGTCGATGGTCTGGGCCCTATTGTTGCGGAAACCAATATGCCTATCCACAGAGAGGCGCCAACATTTCTTGAACAGGATACATCGGTACACGTTCTCGAAACCGGCGTTAAGGTTATCGATTTGCTCGTTCCCTTTCCCAGGGGAGGTAAGATGGGCATGTTCGGCGGTGCGGGTGTCGGTAAGACAGTCGTCATGATGGAGATGATCCATAACATCGCCATGCACCATGGTGGTATCTCCGTGTTTGCCGGTGTCGGTGAAAGGACCCGTGAGGGCAATGACCTGTATCTCGAAATGAAGGAATCGGGTGTTATCAAGCAGGCAGCCCTAATCTATGGTCAGATGACCGAGCCTCCGGGAGCACGAGCGCGAGTGGCACTAACGGCGTTGGCTGCAGCTGAATATTTCAGAGACATAGAAGGACAGGACGTGCTTCTCTTTATTGATAATATATTCAGATTCACACAGGCGGGCTCCGAGGTTTCGGCACTCCTGGGAAGAATGCCCTCGGCAGTCGGTTACCAACCAACACTTGCGACAGACCTCGGAGAACTCCAGGAGAGAATTACATCAACTGATAAGGGTTCAATTACGGCAGTCCAATGTGTCTATGTTCCCGCTGACGACTTGACAGATCCTGCTCCGGCAACGACATTTTCCCATCTCGACGGAACAGTCGTCCTTTCAAGGCCGATCGCAGAGCTGGGGATTTATCCGGCAGTCGATCCCCTCGATTCGACCTCTCGTATTCTCGATCCCAATGTGTTAGGAGAGGATCATTATCAGGTGTCCCGAGAAGTCCAGATGATCCTTCAGAAGTATAAAGATCTTCAGGACATTATTGCCATTCTCGGTATGGACGAGCTCTCAGAAGAGGATAAGGTGACCGTCAACAGGGCACGGAAGATACAGAGATTCCTGTCGCAGCCCTTCTTCGTGGCAGCACAGTTTACGGGAACTGAAGGCAAGTTTGTGTCTGTTCCGGATACGGTAAGAGGATTCAAAGAAATCCTGGAAGGAAAGCACGATGATCTTCCCGAACAAGCCTTCTACATGGTAGGCGGAATTGAAGAAGCAGTCGAAAAAGCCGCGAGACTTGCAGAATAATAAGATCCGGAGGATTGTTCAATGGCTGAAGAGATGATGCTGGAGATTGTTACACCTGAAAAAATGATTTTCAGTGATTATGTAGAAGAGGTAACGATTCCAGGTGGCGATGGTGAGTTTGGTGCATTAATCGGCCACGCGCCCCTGTTAAGTACCGTTAAAATAGGAGAACTGAATTATACGAAGGATAATAAAAAGACATACTATGCCGTTGGTCAGGGATATGCGGAGGTTCTGTTTCGCAAAGTAACTGTCCTTCTTGATAGTGCAGAACGAGCTGATCTGATTGACAGGGAAAGTGCACGACAGGAAAAAGCAGCGGTTGAAGCGGAACTGTCAAAAATGTCAAAGGAAGATGAAGGATATGAAAGGGTAAGTGACCGGTTGAATCTCGCAGAGTTACGGCTTAAAGTTGCGGAAAAGGCATAGTAGATAATCCTCAGGAAAGAAAAGCTCTGATTTGAAAAAATCAAGGGATTCAAGCCAGGGAGGTTCAGCTTTCCTGGCTTGTTTTTTATAGATGTTTAAAAGTAGGAGTATATAGTCATGGTGCGATCGAAAGGACTCTTGACGAGTATTTTCATATGTGCAATGTGGGCTGTGCTTATACTGATACCTGATGTAGCGATATGTTCAACAGAAACGGCAGGTGCACACCACGGAGTCGATATAGGACGGGTATTACCCGTCTGGACGGTAATCCCCTTTGTAGGAATTTTATTATCAATAGCATTGTGCCCTCTGCTCGTTCCGCATTTCTGGCACAATCACTTCGGAAAGGTATCGGCATTCTGGGCAGTACTATTTGCCGTGCCATTCGTTTATGTGTACCATGGTACGGCAGTATATGAGATCCTTCACATATATTTAATCGACTATATCCCGTTTATCATTCTTCTGTGGGGTCTCTTTACCGTAGCCGGTGGAATCGTCGTTGGCGGTTCAATAAAAGGTACGCCGATTGTTAACACGATAATGCTTCTTATCGGAACGATTCTGGCGTCGTGGGTGGGAACAACGGGAGCTGCAATGGTCATGATTCGGCCGGTCTTACGGGCGAACAAAAATCGTATAAAAAAAGTTCACGTTATTTGTTTTTTTATATTTCTGGTTGCAAACGTAGGTGGTTCTCTCACGCCCCTTGGTGACCCGCCACTTTTTCTGGGATTTCTTCACAATGTTCCCTTCTTCTGGGTTACAAAGGGTATATTGCCACACATGATGCTGACGGCAGTGATACTCCTCTCCCTGTTTTTTGTTGTCGATACATTTTATTACAGAAAAGAGAAGGATGAGTTAAAGAAGATCGGTCCGCTTGAGAAAGAACCGATCAGGATCCAGGGTATATTTAATTTTATTTTTCTTGGTGGTATCATAGGTCTCGTTCTTATGAGTGGCTACTTGAAGGCAGGACACTATAGTGCCGTTGGTGTTCACATGGAATGGCAAAATACATTTCGCGATATCGGAATCATCATCATGGGAGTACTTTCGCTGTTTTTGACACCGAAAAAGCTTCGCGAGGAAAATGAATTCAGCTGGTTCCCTATCATGGAAGTTGCCAAGCTTTTTGCCGGCATATTCATGACTATCATTCCCTGCCTTGCCATATTAAAGGCCGGAATGCATGGTGCCATGTCCGGGCTCATTGAGGTCGTCAAAGAGCCGTTTCATTATTTCTGGGTAGCCGGAGGGCTGTCGTCCTTTCTTGATAATGCTCCGACATATCTGACATTCTTTAATCTTGCTCTCGGGAAATTAGGGATGTCTGAGGCTGGAGTACCGGCAGCCTTGGCGGCGGGAACCGCTACGGCCAATCCCGTCTTTATCAGTTATCTGACGGCGATTTCTGCTGGCTCCGTTTTCATGGGTGCCAATACGTATATCGGCAACGCGCCGAACTTCATGGTGAAATCAATTGCAGAAGAAGCCGGTATTAATATGCCGAGCTTCTTCGGTTATATGTTTAAATTCTCAATTCCGATTCTTATTCCCATATTTATTGTTGTAACTTTTGTGTTCTTTTAAGGGTATAATGTAAAACAATACAGGGTAATGTAATAGATGTGATATGTTTGTATTAACAGAACAAGAATGAACACAAAACGGTTAAAAGGGGAGTTCGAGATATGATGAAGTTATATTATGAAGTGATTGTTGAGGGATCGTTCGATCTCATCAAGGGTTTTGTCCTGGGGTATCTTGAGGGGAGCGGCATTCAAGGTGAGGCAATATTCGAAGAGGAGCATCATGTTGAAAACGAGAGTAAATTCGGTCAGCTCATGAGATTGATAGGTGTTAAGGGTAGCCAGGTTCATTTAATTGTGGGTGCAGGTATTCATAATTTGCTGAAGGATGCGGTGAGCAGGCGACGTAATGAACTCAAAATAAAGCTTGTGTCGGAAAAAGAAATTGTCGATGCCCATTTCGATTTTACTTATAAAGCATTTGCACGAGAATTTGGAGAACAGTTGAAGGAACTGTTTGGAAATTTGCCCGAGGGGTTGCAGATGAATCAGGGATATGAACCTGAAGAAACAGTGCGTCCGGAAGGCAAGGGCATTGAGGCGTATGCTCCATTGCATGAATATGAAATCAAAGCCAAGGGAAGAATATCCGGTCCCATAAAGGCTGTTATCAATTATTACGGAAAAGTGGAGCACAATGCACTGGTAGAACTGGGTGATATAAAACTGGAATACAAGAAATAGACGAAGGGCCGGTACAAGCAACTCTGTATGTGCAGTCGGTAGCTGCTAAAAAGGGGTAAACGATGGCTGATAGTAATTTCTGACTATCAGCCTTTTTTGTTCCATTTGGTAACGGAGAGGGGCGGACTTCACAGACAACCACATACTACGGCATGCCTTTCTATCAGAAACAACGTGGGGAAGATCACTTTTGAGCTGAAGCGAATATCCACGATGTACAGAATGAAGGGATATTTGTAGTTTGAAATCTAACGTTCCGGAAGAATTTGTTCAATATTCTTTCCGACATTATAAGAGTGTCTTTATCGTATTCGGAACAGCACTGTGCCGTTACCATACCTCCGGGATTGAGGCAGGTCTTAATTTTCGAGAAGAGATCTTCCAAATACTCTTCTCTGTCCATATTGATAAACGTTTCAGGATGCATGGTCAGATCATAAATGACTGCATCGAAACGGCGGTCGGTATTTAAAAAATTGTTGACGTCGTCGTTTATGATTTCAACACGGTGATCGTCGAAGGCATTCCGGCAAATGCATTGCAGGTGCATTTTCGATGCTTCGATAACGTCTTTATCAATATCTATGAGTACTACCGAATCGGGATTGTGTTTCAGGATTTCGTTCAGAACGCCACCATCTCCTCCACCGAGAATGGCTATATGTTTCAGGGAAGTCGGAACTTTCGTGAGCGGTGATACCAGACTTTCGTTGTACAGATGGGCATCATATTCTGTTATCTGAAGATCACTGTTTAAAAACAACATCTTTCCGAAGATTTCATTGTCAATAATATCAATCTGTTGATACTGTGACATGGTGCTGAGTAATTTCGTCTTGAAATGGTAACGGATATCAAAACCGATTGTGTCAGAAACATCGGTTATCCAGTTTGTTTCAGTTATTTCGATGGGGTTCCCCCGTATAATTTCAGCGGTTCTCGTTGTTGTAGGATTGAGTTTTTCCTTAAAGTATTCAAGGAGATTATTCGTTGATTCCCTTTCTTGAGAGCAGGTAAAAATATCGATAGAGGCGTGATGTGCCTCGGGGTATGTGTGGATGGCTACATGAGATTCGCTGATAACCGCAATGGATGTAACGCCGATCGGGTCATATCGGTGGCTGTTTATACCCACCAGCGAAAAACCGCACTCGTCAATTCCGTCTTTGAGGATCTTTTCAATTGCCGGTAAATCATTGAGAATATCTTTGGTGCAACTGTGAAACTCTGCTACGATTTGCATTCCGACTGGCTTCATGGCACAATCACCTCCTTTGATATTTCTTGCTTATGAGGATGGATAGTACCAGATGTCCGCTGTCAATATTACGTTATAGCGGGAGGCAATAATTGGTACATACACTTGCGATACTAAAGATAGATCTTATAGAAAAAAGATCGACGTCTGTCAAGGGTTATACGGAATTTTATTGATATTATATCTACTTTTTCATACCAGCGAAACAGATTGCCGGTGATTCAAGAGTCATATAGTGTTCAGAAAGGGGAATATTTCATAATGTGGTTTCTTCTTTCATTGCTTGCGGCGGTTAGTCTGGCGACGTCAGATGCCTTGACCAAAAAGTTTTTCAGTCATTTATCGGTTTATGAAATGGGCCTTATCAGGCTCACCTACGCCTTGCCATGGCTTCTGGGGGCACTGTTTTGTATTCCGTGGACAAAACCGGATATGGTTTTTTATATCTGCCTTGCATGCGGATTACCGTTAGAGGCCCTGGCATTTTATTGTTATATGAAGGCCATTAAGGTGTCTCCCCTTTCTGTGTCACTTCCATTTCTCGCTTTTACTCCTATCTTTGTCATTGTGGCCGGTCGGCTTTTGCTGGGAGAGACTATTAATTTTGCCGGCTTTTCAGGCATTGTTTTAATTGTTACAGGATCATATTTTTTGAATTTCTCTCATATACAGACAGGGATATTAGAACCGTTTAAGGCTGTTTTCAAAGAACCAGGTTCCAGGCTCATGCTTCTGGTTTCGTTCATTTATTCGATAACTGCAACAGTGGGTAAGCTCGGTATTATTCATTCCAATCCGTATGTTTTCGCCGTTGTTTATTTTGTCGTTTTTACGTTTCTGATGGCTTCTTTTCTTCCGATCATACCAGGAGTGAATCCGAGCAATTTAATTAGAATGCCGTTCCATGGTCTGATCCTCGGAGCAACAGTATCATTAATGATCTTCAGTCACATGCTGGCAATCTCACAAGTTCAGGCAGCGTATATGTTATCTCTCAAACGAACCAGTTTTCTGTTCGGTGTTCTGTATGGTGCCTGGTGGTTTAAGGAAGAAAAGATACGTGAGAGACTGACCGGTGCCGTAATTATGATTCTCGGCGTTTTCTTGATAGGGTGGTTCGGCTGATGGGTTATTCGGACTGTTTCAGGTCTTTCTTCCCGGAAATGAGTCGCTGAAGAGCCGTTATATTTGACAAAACGGCAAGGAGAATCAGTGTAACGGCAAGAACACAATCGGGACACTCGGGATAGCGTCTTCCCACGGGTGTGTTCAGGAGTGACCCGAGGCTGAGTAGTACTAATCGTTCCGGTCTCTGCATCATACCGACAAGTCGTGTTTGTCCCAATGACTCGGCACGAGCCTTGATATAGCTGACCATTATTGATCCCATCAATGCAAGAAGAACGACAGCTACCATCCATCCGTTACCGAAATAGATTATAAGACCGAAAAAAATAAAAAATTCGGCATAGCGATCCAGCGTTGAGTCAAGCAATGCCCCATAGTTCGTAGATTGTCCCGTTATTCGTGCAACTGATCCATCAACGGTATCCGTGAATCCTGACAGCAGGAGAGTTATACCTCCCATAAAAATCATACCAAAAGCATAGAATAGAGCAGCAATAAACGACAGTATAAGGGATACCGAAGAGATTACGTTGGGAGAAACTCCTCTCTGTGCAAGCGGTCTCACACATTTTTCAAGGATGTCATAATATTGGGCAATCAGGCGGTTTCGTATTTCTGATATATTCATGGTCTCATCACGATCAATGAAAGTTAGAAGTGATGCTTGCTATACAGGGTTAGTTTCGGTTTCAATGCCAGGGCGTAATCACTTTATCTGATAACACTGTACTTACATTTCAATATAATTTAATGCCTGCTGAGCGAGAAGTCGTTTTTTCGTTTTCGGCGCATAAATCGGGTAAACGCTCTTCAATTCGAGGTCAAATCCGTTGATGTGATTTCTTGTTGTTTGTGCTTCTCCGTAGATACTGACCTGTATAATCGTTTCGTTACCCGGATTTCCCGTTCTATGAATACCGGTATTGAGAGGAAGGACGAAATACGTATCACCGGGAAGGATAATCTTTCTGCCCGTCTCGATTAAATCTGCGTATCCTTCCCTGGAACCGTCATCTTCCCTTCGATAGGTAATTACTTCAAGTTGTCCTGTGACCGGTCCGATGACACCCCATGAATTATGATCATGAATGGGGTCATAGGCTCCCGGCTCCCAGATAAACATTCTCATAGAGAAGAGGCGATCCGGGTCTGTGTATAACATGAATTCACTGTCGAACATGGTGGGGTAATTGAGATCGGGATATTCTCTCTTTACTATGAGATCGCGGAGTATTGTGCCGAAGAGAGGTGTATCACGAAGGAGTCTTGGTAACAATTCCTGCGTGTATTCAATTCGCTCTTGGTTTTCCCTCAGATTTGAGAGACTGTGTGCGCATTCTTTACAAAACGACAGTATTTTTGATGGAATCCGGGATGTCATTGGACCCTCCTCCTTATTTTCCGTTTCTGATTTTTTTAAAGACGGATTGCAGGGTGTCTTTACGGGTTACCGTTTCATCAAACAGTGAGCTGCCATGGTTCCGAATATGATTCCATTGCCGGTGCACCGGATCTTTTGCATCAAAAACCAATGATGTGAGTTCCTTACGGTAGTGAGGAAGTGCTTTTTCACGGCCGTATAACGTGCGATCCCGTCCCACGGGGCATACCTTGATGCATATTCCGCATGGATAACACCCTCTTTGTGTCAGTAAACGAGCCCATTCAGTACAGGCCTGTCTATCGTAACGGGCAACGCTTACACTCTCGTTCCGCAATTCCTGCTTGCTTATTTTCAGCGCATGTGCCGGACAGAGCTCTGAACATGCACCGCAACGAATACATAAAGTATCTTTCATCATGTAATCCGGCGAAAGTTTTGCTTCCGTAAAAACAGAAACAAATCGAACGCGAGGACCGTATTCTCGTGTCAGAATGGTGTTATTGATGCCGATCAAGCCAAGACCGGCATAATAAGCGGCAAATATATGAGGAAATGCCGCTCCCGGCTTCTTCTTTACTATATGAATATTTGCATATCCGTCGCGACTGAGAGGTAATGATGCAAAACCGCGCCGGTTCAACCATCGTGATACGTCAAAAGCGAGGCTATCAAGCGAATGGTTGCATGCATTATAAAGATCTCTATGCTGGACTGACGGTGTTGTTTCAACAACAGGCAGCGGCATTTGCAGTCCTATAACGATGACTGATTTCGTAGGGGTCCACAGAGAATCAGGCCAATAGGCCTCGGGTACCATATCTTCCCGAGCCCAGGTTTCCGTTGATGCAACGCCGACAATATCCGCACCCCGTTCATAAAGGAAGGCACACATGTCTTTTTTCAGCTCTTGATTCATTTTGTGCTATTGTGAAAAAAGTACAAGAAATTAATGGTATATATAAATCGGTACAGAACGATTTACATTCCGTTGAAAGGTCTGAACTTTGTCTCAGGATATCAAAAAGTCAACATATCGTCCATTGAAAATTAGGAGGTTTGTGACAGGGAACCTATTCTATTGTATAGTTATGTCAAGTTAACGGATCGTCTCAAAGATACTATACATCTCGTCACGTCAAACTTAAAAAAAATATTTGCGGAGCGGTCCTTCATCGAGTCACCATAGTATTATGATGCTAAGCTTCTCAGAATCATTACATTTTCAATGTGCCATGCGTTATATAATGAGACAAGTACAATGTATAAACGAGAAACTCACTACGATAGAAAATCCATCAAAGGATTCTTATGACTGCAGGGGAAATTATTGAAAATATTGAAGGTCTTAGCCGCGACAGACTTACGTATTCTGTCAGAGCCGGATGCGTAAATCCGAAGAAGATCAAGAGACGTTCTTTATATTTCAATGAGTTTTCGGAAAGAGATCTATCTCTGATCGGTCGTGCCTGGGAATATATTTATAAACATGACATGCGGACCGGAGCTGCATTTAAGAGGGCAGAGCGCGAGCTTGCAGCGTCTCCCCGTTAATATCTGTAAAATGATTTCAAAATAAGAGAGACTTGTATCGAGAGGAGGTTTTCCAAAAAACATCGATAGATAGAAACCTACACAGGGAAATACGGGGGGAAGTGGGCAAGCAACATCGGAAAATGTGACGGCGTTTGAACAGCCACATGAAGAAGTACGATACCGAACAAGCAATAAGGGGGGGTGAGAGCAATGAATGCTCCGTCTTCTCAAGCTGAGAAGATGAAATTTGAGGGGGCTAACCGGGAGGAAGGTAAGTTTTATCTTCGTTGTTCCTCATGCGGCTCAAATTTTGCGGTAGATCCGATAGACATCATTGGTCTCATTATTATTAAATGGATTCCTCCTCATATCGATCCCCTATCCGTAGAAAAAGCCAAAATATCCTCTCATTTCATATGGTGGGTTTCTCTCTGGTGGAATGGATATATCACTTTCCTCCTTGTGCTGTTATTTATTGTTGGACTCTTTATCTTGTGATGGTAAGTAGGATCAGCAGGGAGTCATTCAGCTTAATCTGTCATGATGTACGTAAGGGCTGCGGGCCCTTTTGTTTTTTTTTCAATTCCTCTTTATATATTCCTGCAAACGTGTGATAAAAGTCTTGATTTATTGAGAAGTATATTATAAAGAATTTTCCACTTGCCAAAATATTATAGAGACCCCTTGCCCGAATTACGTATTCGGGATAAAAAGCCGAGAGGAGGTACCATAGTGAGAAGATACGAAACAATATTCATTACACTTGCCGAGTTATCCCCCGAAGAACTAGATACAGTTATTAACCGGTATAAGACAATCATCACGTCTCTTAATGGTGTTGTGGTTAGAGTTGATATTTGGGGAAAACGAAAGCTTGCTTATTTGATTAAGAAACGGCACGATGGCATTTACGTTTTAATTGATTTTGTCGGTGAAAGCGCAGTACGAGCTGAGTTCGAAAGAAATCTCAAGTATGATGAAAGCATTTTAAGATATCAGTCTGTTAAACTCAGCGATACCGTTAATATGGAAGATATAGAGCGTGAAATAGCCGACGCAGAGAAAGAGGCGGTTGTTGATGATGTTTCTTCCGAAGACCATGAGATGGAGGAAACGAAAGAAGACATACAGGAAGATGATGTTCTTCAAGTGGAAAAACCCCTGACAGATGTAATAGAAGATGCTGTAACTGACAATGAAAAAAGGGGGGAAGAATAGACAATGACTACAACGAGTAATCAGAGAAACAATCAGAGAAGTAGTCAGGGTCAGAGACCAAATCGACCCGGGATGCAGCGTCCACGCAGAAGATTTTTTGCACGGAAAAAGATATGCCGGTTTTGTGCTAACTCTGACCTGAAAATAAATTACAAAAATCCGGATATCTTGAGAATCTATTTGTCAGAGAGAGGTAAGATCGTGCCGAGAAGAATTTCAGGTAATTGTGCTAAACACCAGAGAGAGGTGACGAGAGCTATCAAGAGGGCACGAAACCTGGCTTTGTTACCGTATGTAGTTTCAGACTAACCATACTATCGAAAGATCAAGTTTGAGGATTGGATCTAAACCTTGAAGGACAGAGGGGGCGGTATATTCAATAGGGATTTTATTTCGGGCATTGTTATATCCTCTTTCGTTTTTCTTGTTGCGGGCACACTGAGCATCTTTGGCTCTATCGGAGCAATGTTAGCACCGCTCCCGATACTCTACTATTATTCAAAACTCGGAAGAGCACGTGGTATTCTTATATTCGTGCTATCGCTTCTTGTCGTTATCATTGTACTGAAGTATGTGAATTCTCATGCCACATTCCTCAACCTTTTTTTGCTGGGTTCTTTGGGCATTATTCTTTCCGAAGTATTAAGAAGAAATTATTCTGTCGAAACGACTGTTTTCTTTGCTGTCATGATTTTCCTGGGCCTCGGTCTAATGATACTTCTTTATCTCAGCATAATGCAGGGGAAAGGGCCGCTCCATCTCGTCCAGTCATATATTGCCGGCGTTGTACAAGAAAATATCCGTATCTACTCCCAGCTGGGGGGTTCTTCCGACCAGATAGAACTGCTGAAAAAGCATGCTGACCATATTACGAGATTTTTTACCAATCTTTTTCCTGCAATCGTTTTAGTCGGAACCGCTTTTTTCGTATGGTTGAATATTCTGGCCGGGAGGATTTTATTTCAGAAAAACGGAATGTGGTATCCTGACTTTGGTGATCTTTCCCGCTGGAAAATTCACGATAAATTTGTCTGGCTCCTTATCATATCGGGCATATTCGTCTTGCTTCCCCTGGGAGCGTTGAAAATAGTTGGCATTAATGTTCTCGTTCTATTGCTGTTTCTCTATCTGTTTCAGGGTTTGTCCATAATACAATTTTACTGTAATAAAAAAGGCATTCCCCTGTTCATTAGAATCATCGGTTATTTCCTCATATTTGCTCAACAGTTTTTACTCCTGCTTGTCATTGGTTTGGGAGTCATTGATGTATGGGCCGATTTCAGGAAACTTGAAAAAGCTGACTAACATTACCAGTTTCGAGTTTTGGTCTTGAGGGTCCTTTCTTTATTACTATACACACCGGAACTGTGTGAAGGAATGATCATTGCCGAATTGGTTGTGAGGTTTATTTCTTGTCTGATCTGAAAACGATACCATGAGGAGAGATATATGATTTAATTTTTAGCAGGTGTGAGTGGTAGTAATTCATGATGTATCAATTCACGATAAAAAATTTGATGGTTGTTCCTTTTAACTTGAAACTTCGAACTCGAAACTTTAAGATTGGATTCAAAAGAGGAGGCTTTTCATGAAAGTCATATTGAAAGAGAACGTAGAAACTCTTGGGAAAACAGGAGACATGGTCAAGGTATCCGATGGATACGCGAGAAATTTCCTCATACCTAAGGGGTTGGCAATAGAGGCAAGCAAGAGAAATATCAAGGTCTTGGCCCATGAAAGAAAAACAATAGAACAAAAAGCTGAAAAAGAGAAAAAAAATGCTGAAGAGTTGCGAGGAAAACTTGAGAATGTCATATGTACGATTGCGCGAAAAGAGGGAGAACAGGGTAAGCTTTTTGGTTCAGTGACTGCTAAGGATGTTGAACAGGAGCTATCCGCTCAGGGAATAAAGATTGACAGAAAAAATATCAATATGGATGTACCGATAAAGAGTATTGGTGAATTTCAGATTACCGTCAAAATATATCCCGGAGTAAATGCTGAGATAAAAGTGGTTGTTGTGAGCGAGACATAACGGTTTCGTATGATGTTTATCTGCCGCTGTCCGATGAAACGTTGAGCGATATATTGCTATGGAGGATACGATGTGATGAAAGATATAGATTATTCGTTGCATAAAATTCCACCCCAGAATATTGAGGCGGAACAGTCGATCCTCGGGGGAATACTGTTAGACAACCACGCAATCAATAGTGTCATGGAAATACTTGAAATAAATGATTTTTACAGTGAGGCACATAGAAAGATCTTCTCCGCCATCATTGACCTTGGGGAAAAGAGCGAACCGAGCGATCTGATTACGCTGAGCAATCAATTACGGGATAAGAATCAGATCGATGATATCGGTGGCGTGGCATATCTTGCTTCGCTGGTCGATAATGTGCCTTCTGCTGCTAATATTTCGTACTACTCAAAGATCGTTAAAGAAAAATCGATCTTACGTAAATTAATAGGAGCCTCGACAGCAATACTCGATAAAAGTTACACGTCAACATCCGATGTGGAAAATGTCCTCGACGATGCGGAGCATGCTATCTTTGAAATATCTCAGAACAAGATCAGGCCTTCCTTCTTCCCGCTTAAGGAATTGATCAAAGACAGTTTTAAGACAATTGAAAAGCTTTATGAAAGAAAGGAACTCGTTACGGGAGTTCCCACAGGGTTTGACGATGTGGATAAGCTTACGTCGGGACTTCAGAACTCGGAGCTTATCATTGTTGCAGGTCGACCAAGTATGGGAAAAACCGCCTTTGCAATTAACGTAGCACAGAATGCGGCTATAGAAATGGGTGTTCCCGTGGCAATTTTTTCACTGGAGATGTCCAAGGAACAGCTTGCGGTACGAATGCTTTCATCTGAAGCAAGAGTTGATTCTCAACGCCTAAGGAAAGGATTTCTCGGTGAAACGGATTGGCCAAAACTGACGACTGCTGCGGGAAAGCTCTCTGACGCACCGATCTTCATTGATGATTCGCCGGCAATTTCCGTTTTAGAGATGAAGGCCAAGTCACGGCGATTAAAGGCTGAAACTGGTCTCGGTCTCGTTGTCCTCGATTATCTCCAGCTGATGCGGGGAAGAGATTCTTCATTACCGAGAGAACAGGAAATATCAGAAATAAGCCGTTCACTGAAGGCTCTTGCCAAGGAACTGAACGTTCCCGTCGTTGCTCTGTCACAGCTCAACAGGCAGGTGGAGACAAGAACCGATAAACGTCCTCAAATGGCAGATTTGCGAGAGTCAGGGGCTATTGAACAGGATGCCGATGTCATCCTGTTTATTTACCGGGATGAGGTCTACAATAAGTCGGAGGATAATCCTGAAAAAGGTCTTGCCGAGATTATTATAGGAAAGCAAAGAAACGGCCCGACGGGAAAGGTAAAGCTTACGTTCCTTAATGATTACACACGCTTCGAAAATCGCGCCGTGGTGAGGGACTATTATTAATTTTCCAATAGCTTTGTTTCTGTACCCCAGTATGGAATCATGGCCCTGAGTTTTTTCAGGGCCTCTTTTTCAATCTGTCTGGTCCTCTCCCTGGTCACGTTGAATTTGTCTCCGATTTCTTGCAGGGTTTCAGGTTTATCAGCCATGATCCGGCGCCTGATAATATAGCTTTCTCTTTCATTCAGTTGGGCAAGTGCCCCCGCTATATGTTTTTTTACGAGTGATTTTTCCTGATTCTTGATCAGAGATTCTTCCTGGCTTTCACCCTCGTGGACCAGTTGATCGATGTACATGGAATCACCTTCATCATTAATTGAGGCATCGAGCGACACATCCCGGTGAGACAGTCGCAGGTCCATTTCTTCGATTTCACTTTCTTTTACGTTAAGCATTTCAGCGATATCCTTAAATTCAGGATTTTTTTCTGAAAGTCCCTGAAGCTTTTTTTTCATCTGATTGAGCTTAAAGAACAATTTTCTTTGGGCCTGGGTAGTTCCAATCTTGACGAGGCTCCATGATTTGATAACAAAGTTCTGCATGTATGCCCTGATCCACCATACAGCATACGATATCAGTCGGTATCCTTTGTAGGGATCAAATTTCTTGACGGCATGCATCAGGCCGATATTTCCTTCTTGAATGAGATCGATCAGTTTAACACCATAGTTTTTATACTCGTATGCAATCTTGACGACAAATCTCAAGTTTGATGTAATCAATTTCTCAGCCGCTTCCATATCGTTATATTTCGCCAATCGCACGGCTAATTTGAATTCTTCTTCGGCGGATAATATTGAGAAGCGGTTTATATCAGCAATGTAAAGGTCTAACGTGTCAGTTATGACAGGCAGATTCATTGAATTTTCCTGTACTTTTTTTGTCTTTATACCATATTCCCGCTCATTAATATACCTCTTGTTTTTCGATAGTCAAGACCTGCCAAACAAATTTATGTTCCCTGATAATCTTCAGAAAAGATTTCTTAATATCCTGATATCTTGACATTACTCTTTCGTATGCTTACATTTATGGTGGAAGATGATAGATACAGGGAATATCTAAGAGTTTTCAGTTAACGGTAGAAATATAACCGGGCAAAAAGAATTGCAGGCCCACGAAAAAAGGAGTGTTACATGAGTTCTATTAATCAACTGATCATGGAGTTTGCCTGCAAGTTTGCGCAGGAAATCAATGCAAAGGCTATTCTTCTGTATAGTGAAGTTGCGCAGGATATTCCGTGGGAAAAAGACAATAATCAATACTGTAATGTAATTTTAATTGCCCGGGGAGATGATGACGTACCTAAGAATATTAAGCATCTGAAAAAAGTAATACATATTCCTCGCGTGAGTTTTACCCGTTTAAGTCAGATAAAAATTGCCATAACCAAAGGTATCTCAGCAGGTTATTTTGATAAAGACGACAAACTGGTCTGTCTCACCGGTATTCCCAAATTTGGATACGTCGACAGTATTTTTATTATTGATGTCGGCAAGGAATTTGAGATTTTGACGTCAGGTGAAGTTGCCGATATTTTTGAAGGGGTTAATCCGGAAGTTTTTGAGACCGTTTTGAATATAGCCGTGGAACTGGCAGCTCAGGGGCGAGAGGGTCGTTCGGTCGGAACAATTTTTATTCTTGGAGACAGTGAAAAGGTACTACAACTTTCAAGACAGATGATCATGAACCCCTTTATGGGATACGAAGAAGATGAACGTAACATTCTTGATCACACTCTCAGGGAGACGATTAAAGAATATTCGGCTCTGGATGGAGCGTTTATTGTAAGAAGTGACGGTGTCCTCGTAACGGCGGGAAGGCACCTGAGTGCCGCTTTCGAAGGAAAGGACTTTCCAAAAGGCCTCGGAAGCAGGCACATCTCCGCGGCGGGTATTACCAGTGTGACAAACGCTATTGCCATTGTTGTGTCCGAGTCTTCAGGTACCGTCAGAATCTTCAAAAACGGAAAGATATTCGTCGATATAGAGAAAGCAGTGGAGTAGAAAGCATGAGTAATCAGTATTCGGTCATCGGCTGTCAGCTCCGGTTTTACTGGTATTGTTTTTTCTGAGAGCTGACAACTGATTTCGGACAGATTATAAGGAGATACGATGAGATTCGATAAATTAACATTAAAACTTCAGGAAGCGTTTCAAGATGCTGAAACCCTGGCGGGACAGTACGGGCACCAGGCTATTGAAGTAGAGCATGTATTGCTGTCTTTAATAAGACAGCCTGAGGGTATAGTATCTGAGATCCTCAAGAAACTCGGTGCTGACCCGGGGAAGATTCGAGGCGAACTGGAACGTTTTCTCAATGGTCTTCCGAAGGTATCAGGTGGCGGAGCATCACAACGATACATTTCACCGCGGTTAAAGAATGTTATGGATAGTGCCTTTGCCGAAGCGGAACGTTTGAAGGATGAATATGTCAGTGTTGAACATGTTCTCATTGCTGTTTCAGCAGAAAAAGATGGTGAAGCGGCTCAGATACTTCGACGGGCAGGTGTTACAAAAGATAACATCTTTAAGATTCTTGTTGATATCAGGGGTGACCGGCGTATTACTGATCAGAACCCGGAAGATAAATATCAGGCATTAAAACGATTTGCGAAGGATTTCAACGAACTTGCCTTGAAAGACACATTTGATCCCGTTATCGGGAGAGATGAAGAAATACGACGAATCATGCAGGTTTTGTCGCGAAGAACAAAAAATAATCCCGTCCTTATCGGCGATCCCGGTGTGGGCAAGACGGCAATAGCCGAAGGCCTTGCACAGCGAATTGTCAATGGTGATGTGCCGGAGAGCTTAAAGGACAAGCGAGTTGTCGGCCTCGACATGGGCTCTCTGGTTGCCGGTGCAAAATACAGGGGTGAATTTGAAGATCGGCTGAAGGCTGTCCTCAAAGAGGTGGAAGACGCGAGCGGTGAAATCATTCTGTTCATCGATGAATTGCATACGGTTGTTGGGGCAGGAGCAGCTGAAGGTGCCGTGGATGCTTCCAATATGCTCAAACCTGCTCTTGCACGGGGTAAATTGCGCTGCATCGGTGCGACGACGTTGAATGAATATAGAAAATATGTTGAAAAGGATGCGGCTCTTGAACGGAGATTCCAACCGATATATGTAAAGGAACCGACCGTTGAAGATACGGTGGCAATTTTGAGGGGTTTGAAAGAGCGTTAT